>JAOAQY010000151.1 GCA_025210965.1 Tissierellales bacterium | reverse complement strand
TAGGTAAAGTGATAGAAGAAGTAACCGAGAATTATGTAGAAGGGAGTGAAGTTATTATGACTATAGCTGAAATTTGGGAAGCACAAGGTATAGAAAAAGGTATAGATAAAGGCAGGCTAGAGGGAAGGCAAGAAGAAAAACTAGAGGTGGCTAGAAACCTAATAAAAATAAGTTTAAGCACAGAGCAAATAGCCGAGGTAACAGGCCTTGAGATTAAGCGTATTGAGAAATTAAGAGAGCAGATAGAGAGAAAAGAGAATCAAGAGACAAGCTAAGTATTGAAAACCTCCTAATTTTAGAAAATCTAAAATTAGGAGGTTTTTTGGTTTTAAGATATAAAAACACGAAATGAAATTTCATATTAAAAAGAATATATTCTTCAAATGTTTGTAGAATATATTTATGCTTGCGATAAAACGTATCAATTAATACGTTTGAGTTGATATTTTTGTATTAAATGGGTATAATGATAATATAGAGAGCGGTGAATAAATGAATGAAATAAAAGTAGAGACGAATAAATTATTAGATTTTAGTCCCAAGGATATTAAGATCTATTTAAAAGAATTAAAGAATATGGTTTTAGAAAATAAATATACAATTTCTAGAAATAGCAATCGTGAAGAGAATAAGAAGTTTATTGAAGATTACAGGATTGATTCTAGGAAAGAAAAAGAAATTCTTATGAACTTGGAGTATGATGATTTTTGTTATGCGGTAAATAATAGAAATCCCAAATTTTCACATGAGGTATTATATATTTTCAATAAAGAATATGAATTAGATAAGTGGGGAGAATTAGTTTCAATTGATATTTATATCAAGACGAACAAAATACAAACAAGCAATGGTGAAGATTATATGATATTTGTATCATTTCATGAGCGAAATAAGCCAATAAGATATTTATTCAAGTAATTGGCTAAGGAGGTGAAATCATGAAAGTATTTTGTGAAGAGTGCAGAGAATATGAAAACTATCGTGTAGAGGAGAGAAAAAGAACGAAAGAAATCAGAAATAAAGAAATTACTTTTAATGAGAAAATAGCTTATTGTGAAGAATGTGATAGTGAAATTTTTGTATCAGAATTAAGAGATGAGAATTTAGAAGCTATGGATAAGGCATATCGTATAGTAGAGAGCTTAATTACTGTAACTCAAATTAAAGATTTGTTAGAAAAATATTCTATTGGCAAGAGACCACTGTCTCTTTTGCTTGGATGGGGAGAAACTACTCTTACCCGATTTGTAAATGGAGATATTCCATCTAAAACTTATTCAGATTTATTAATGAGAATACTGGAATCACCAAAAGTGTTTCTTGAATTCCTGATACAAAATAGAAATAAAATTACCGAAGCTGCTTACAAAAAGAGTTTTGCAGCAACAAATAACATTATTAACAAAAAAGGAATTTGTAAAGTAGAGACTCGAATTGAAAGTGCTTGTAATTATATTATTAGTCGTAGTGTTGAAATAACTCCATTAGCTTTACAAAAATTACTTTATTTTTCTCAGGCTTTTCATAAAGTTTTTGTCGGAACTTTTATGTTTGATGAAGATTGTGAAGCATGGGTTCATGGTCCGGTATATAGGGATATTTACTTTAAGTACAAGGACTATGGATATAATCCGATTGAAGATGATAAAAATAGATTTGATTGTTTTGATTTGTCAGAAGTAGAGAGAGAAGTTATTGATGCTGTAATTAATAATTTTGGTTGCTATAGTGGCAAAATTCTCGAAAGTATGACTCATATAGAATCTCCTTGGAAGGAAACTAGAATAGATATTGGCGAAGATGAGGCATCGAGTAGAGTTATTCTAAAAGATATTATTGAAAGATATTTTAGACAGGTTTATGAAAAGTATAATATGCTAAATATAGCAGATATTAAGGATTACTCGGAAGATTTATTTGAGAAGATAAGGTATTAGTAGTTTTAAACCAGCTAAATATTGAAAACCGCCTAATTTTAGAAAATCTAAAATTAGGCGGATGGTAGATTAATGACGAAAATAAATATCAAAAGGAGAGCTAGATTTGTATACAGCAGACTATTTTATCAAAAAATTGGACATGAATTCTCACCCCGAAGGTGGATTTTATAAAGAAACATTTGTTTCAGAGCAAGATATCACAGACAATGATTTAGATGTAAATTTTGAAGGTTCTAGAAGGTTGTGGTCAAGTATTTATTTTTTATTGGAAGATGGAGAAGTTTCAAATTTTCACAGACTTAAATCGGATGAAATGTGGTATTATCAAGCGGGTTCGCCGCTGACGATATACATGATTTCTCCTGATGGAAAGCTTAAAGAGGAGAAGCTTGGATTGGATATTGAAAATGGAGAAAAGCCCCAAGTTTTAGTTCGTAAAAACTATATATTTGGATCTGCAATGAATAATGAAGGGTATGCCCTTGTCGGATGCATGGTTTCTCCTGGATTTGAGTTCGAGGATTTTGAGTTGTTTGAGAGAGAATATCTTTTGAATGAGTATCCTCAGTATGAAGAGCTTATTGTTAAATTGACAAGGTAGTGAGAGCGGGCCTAAAGGTCAAGAATAAAGGAAATGCAATCACTATATTTTTAGAGATTGCATTTTTTATTTCAAATTAAATCAAGCCCTTGCAAGTAGAAATACTTGCAAGGGCTTGTCCTTATGGATGAGTGTTTTCCATATTTGATTCATCAAATGTGAGCATATTTTTGTAGGTATGGTTTGCTAGTTCTATTATATTGAAGGCTATAGAAGCTCCAGATCCTTCGCCTAATTTCATATTTAGATTGAGTAGTGGAGATAAGCCTAGTTTATCTAGTAGCATTTTTGATGCTGGTTCATCTGATAGATGAGAGCTGATGACGTAATCTTTTACAAGTGGATTTAAGTGATATGCGAGTATGTAGGCTGCATAGGAGATAAATCCATCTAAGACTACAGGTCGTCTGTTTTTAGCACAACCCAAAATAGTACCAGCCATAGCTCCTATTTCAAAACCTCCTAATTTGGATAGTATTTCAATGGAATTTTTATTTAGAGGCGAATTTACTTTTAGTGAATCACTAATGACATTTATTTTTCTTTTTATACCAGAATCGTCGAGACCGCAGCCCATCCCTGTAATTACTTCAGGCTCTAGATCATAAAAGGCGCACATTATGGCTGTTGATGGTGTTGTGTTGCAAATTCCCATTTCACCAATACCTATTAAATCGTAATTTTCTGTGCAAGCTTTGTTTGCGTATTTGATTCCAATTTCTAAAGATTTTATAGCTTCATCTCTAGTCATTGCTGGTCCGATTCTCAGATTGGAAGTGCCTTTTCTTATTTTTTCATCAAAACATCCATCTATGATTTCATCAGTATCGATACCGACATCAATTGCCCAAACATCCGAATTTGTGAAACTTGATATTGTTCTTACACCATTGCCTCCTGTTACGAAGTTTGAAAATTGTA
>JAOAQY010000150.1 GCA_025210965.1 Tissierellales bacterium | reverse complement strand
TGAATCAAATTTTACAGTTTCACAAAGATTTTAATTAGCAAAATATCATAATGCTTTCAAACTTTCAAATGCAATAGTTTATAAATTCATAGTGCTATCTTACTTTTGGTGCAATTCTCGATTAACCCAAATATCGAATTGCATTTTCGTTTAAATTTTTTTGATTGAAAAAGAAGATAGTAGGTCTAAAAATATTTTGCATTGATTACTTGAAAGTTTCAATTTGTGGATACAAAAACACCATGTAAGTAGAAACTTGCATGGTGTTTTTGAACTTATTTTTTAGCTACAGCATATATGACGTTCATATTAAGACATATTCCGTTTTCCCTTCTATAATTTTGTAAAGCATTGTTTACCTTTAATTGAAACTCCTCAAATTTATCTTGTCCAAGTTTTTCTATACTTTCAAAAATACCTCTTACAGCATTATTCCACATTTCATCCCACCATTGATTTTCATCTAAATAAACTACCTCATTTTCTTCTTCATAAATTTCTATTTCTTTTAATTTTGCATCTTCTAGCAATTTTCTTATACCTTCTACAGAATCAAGCTTTAGTGATACTACGTCTTCCTCTTTTTTATTTGGTTTTAAATATTCATTTACTATATTTGTTAACCATTTTTGATCTTTTTGTACTCCCCACATACTAAATGACAACTGTCCATCTTTTTTCAACACTCTTAAAATATTTTTAAAATAATCATCATTATTTAATATATAACCTATACTAAATCCAGATACAATATTATCAAAATATTCATCTGCGAAATTTATTTCTTCCATGTTAATTTGAAGAACTTTTGAATTTTTTATGTTTTGTCTGTCAATTTCATCATTAGTCATATCTACCATATTTTCACAAATATCTATCCCTATAATTTTCCCATTAATTCCAACTCTATGTGATGCAGGAAATAAAGTAGCACCTCGTCCAGTACCAATATCTAATATATATACGCCTTCTTTTATATGTGATAAGTTAACTAATCTTTCTCCAAACTTATCCCAATAATTAGGTCCTAATTTGCCATAATTAAATGCTACTTTATTCCACAATTCTATTAATTTAATCTTATCTTGGTTCATTACATTCTCCCCTCAATTTTTCATTATTATTGAAACACACGTGGACGTATATCTTGTGTACTCAAAATTTAATGAACTTTTTTTCATCACACTCATTTCGATTTTACTCTTATACACTCAGCTTGTCAATCCAACTCAAATCCCATAGTTTATAAATTCATAGTGCTATCTTACTTTTGGTGCAATTCTCGATTAACCCAAATATCGAATTGAATTTTTATTTAAATTTTTTTGATTAAAACAGAAGAAAGTAGGTTTAAAAATATTTTGCATTGATAACTTGAAAGTTTCAATTTGTGAATACAAAACACCATGCAAGTAAAAACTCGCATGGTGTTTTTGAACTTATTTTTTAGCGGTTTGATAGGGAAGGTCCAATCTTAGTAAATTTACAGGCAGTGGATATCCATCTCATTATCGTTGTACTTATTTAATTGTTTAATTTCGTATCCCTTTCTCTTAATTGCCTTTCTTAATCTCTTACATCTATCCCATTGATTAAACATCGTTACTGATGGCAAGAATTTCTGAAGTTTATCCCATTTTTTCTCAGGATAAACAAGTTTTGATAAACGATCATGAACATTAGTTACAACAAATGCCACAATTTCATACGGGAGCATATCCTTGCTGCATATTATGAATGGCAGATAAAAATCTGCTATGTCTTTTTTCTGATCTTCACTTAGACTATTTATATCAAATAACGAATATGCTGAAATCAAGCTTTTTGATGTAAGTTTATCTGTAAACGGATTAATTATCTTCATTAATTCAAATATTTGTTTACTAGTAATTCTTTCTAAATCCTTTTCAAATAAACTTGCTGCAATATAGGAATGCTGCCTGCATAATTCAATCATTTTTGAAGTACTATTATGCCTTAGATGCTCTATTCCAAGTAAATATTCAAGGAAAATAGGTATGGATGTTTCACCCCATATATTATATATTTTACTAGAAAAATCAAACTCACTATTATCCAAAATGATTCGGATCACTTTATTATCCAGCCTATTTTCATTTTTGCAAATTTGCAATGAGTTTAATATTCCATGTTGAAATCCTCTAGATTGCTTCCAAATAGCTTCACTCTCAGCTAATGTCGAATTAATTGCAATTAAAACATTACAAACACTGTAATCCATATCTGAAAAACTTTCAAAAGAAGTTGGAGATAATAAGCTGGCGTATATTGGTAAATATTTCTCTTGTAGTAGTGAATTATCAATTTTAACAAGATATCGCACTATTTTTTTTGAACCGATAAAATCTGTAGAAAATCCTTTATGAATTAATAATTCTAAAGTTTCTGGTATCAAATCAATCCATTGAAACTTTATTGTTGCAATAACTATATTTGAATACGCAGTATATACGCCCATTTCTTGAAAAGCACCTTGAAAATATAGTTCAAGTAATTTGTTTCCTATCATCGACCTATCTTCTCTAAAAAGTTTATCTATTAACTCTAGCGAAGCATAGATATCAATAGAATTTTTTTCATTATAAAAGCAAGAATACAATTTTATGAAGGATGTAAGGCTTACTTCGCTTAAACTCCCATCACATAATAGTTCTTTAAATGCTAAAAATTTACCCCACTCTCCATTTATCAAAATTGCATGTGTGTTTATTACCCATTGTGGAAACTTCTGCACATAATCTATGCTTTTCATTAATGTAATATTACTTGATAAGTGACTTAATTTATTCCGAACTTGCTTTGAGCAAAACTGTAAGCTAATTATATTGTTATTATCACTTTTTATAAAATTTGTGCCTGTAATAAAGGAATAGTCATAGCTTAACTCGCTATAGCACATGAACCAAATAAACAAAAGCTCCCTAATAAATTCTTCCGAGTCTTTTGCTACAATATAATTGGGTGGAGACTGACCAATCATAATCCAAATTAGATACTGAATTTTTTTATCATCATATTTTTGCAATATATCTTCATGTGTACCAATGACTAATGACTCAGAATATTTTGTTTGACTCTCATTAATGCCAGGACGTTTGAATTTGCTTAATAACAAATTGATATTAGCAGTACAAAATGCCAAATCCTTAATAGGTATTAATAGAGAATGTGTCCAAACACAGCCCGGTCGAGACATTTCGGTTGCATACCATGTTTTTGATACTACTACCATCTCTTCGTTTTCAAGAAGGTATCCAGAATAGTAAAAATCAAATCCATCTTTAACATCAGTCCCAGAAAGATCGCTCAAAATATCCATTTTTCTCTTCGAATCGTCCGATAATGAAATAGATGCTTTTAACAAATGGTGACCATTCGAGTATCCATGTAATGTCTGATTAATAATTATACTATTTTCATTCATTCCATATCACCCATTAATAGATATAAAGGAAGTGTTAAATCACAGCCTTTATATCCATCATTCCCTTCAACAAAAATCCTTTCGTAAGGATTTTCTTTGTCCAACAGTAAATCTTTCTCATTAAAGCTACCTCCTTGGGCACTGATTCCCCAAGTTTGATATTCAATACTATCCTGATTTGCTTGGCAGAATTGCCACAGCATGTTCATTTTTTCTTCAAGAAGTTGCTCTGGCTTAATATCATTCAACTTGGATTTTATTAGATCCCATGCAGAAAACATGAAACCTATCCTAATCATCTTGCTTTTTCGAATGAATAAAATAAACTGTAGTAATTCAATCACCTGTATTTGAATAGGATCATCCTCTTTAGGATTACGCTTTCTACTATCATTATTAATTGCTAGATTACTTGAGTTAATAAAAGGTTGTTCTGCAATCAATCCCAAAAGTTTAATACTACTTACATTTATAAAGAACAATACTGCATCCGCATTTTCTATATATTTCACAACTTCTTCTGAAATTTCACGCATCTCGTACTGTTTTTGAAAGGTTTCTCCAGACAAGTCAGGAAGTTGTAAATCAACAGTAGTCTTGTTAGACAATTCTAATTTTATGCTTATATTTACTTGCTCGCCAGATGGCACTGTCCTTTCCAAGGGTTCCATATTAACCCATTTATTACTAAGCTTCGCAAGATATTGTCCATTTTCAATTTTGTTCAACTTTAACTTAGCATCAGAATCATAATTTATAAGATTCCATAAAGCTGCAAGAAAAGTTGTTTTACCCGCACTAGGTAAACCTGCTATAAAACATTTTTTATACATAGCTTCAACCTCCCTACATTTTATAAATAAGCTTATTAAATTCTGAATTCAATTGACCGTCAATCATATATGATTCAGCTACTTGATTATCAGTGTGTGGTTTATTCCATATGCTAATCAATTTCTCAAGACCATAACCCACTTCAAAATCACCTGTTTCTGGCATAGCAGCTACTTTATGAACGGTTATTTCACTCACATAGTTCCCTAACAAGTCAACTATACGTCCAATTTGTTTATCAATCATCTTTTCCAAATTAATCTCATCATTCTTTTTAATAATATCATACTTACTAATTAAAACTTGCACCCTTGTAAATGACAAATATAAGTTAGCATCAAATATCGTCCGTGCCATATTATAAGCTTGATCTATTACACCATTTCTTTTATTTTTGTCAGCAAGCTGTTTCCCGTCGATTATAAAAACATAACTATCAACCGACTTTAAATATGGCATTTTTTTAGAAATTGTTTCTGCATTACCTAAATGTGAATAAATTTCTTCACCAGAAATATCTCCAAATAAATAATTGGTTTTTGTTTTTGTTTTAATATCATACAATTTAAGATGCAGAAATATCTTGTCAACAAATCTACTTGTTCGTGGCGTTGTTGGTATTTCTTTTTTAGACTCCAATCTAGTATAAAATGCTCTTTCTTCATAGCCACACAAACTTTGAGAACCCGCAAAATATAACCCCGCAAGAGGCTTTCGATGAAACAATTGATATATGGTTGTCTCAATTGTAGTCTTACCACTGTCGAATGGACCTATAAGAATAATCTTTTTGCTATCTTCTGAAGCAGTAATAGGGTATGTTTCTGCTACTGTTAATGCAAGTCCATGAGGTAACTTTATAAACCCACTTTCCCCATCTTCTTCAATGATTTCATTTGAATCTAATGTTTCAATATCGTCATTTATAAGTTTATCAATATCCGAAGATTGCTCAACTTCTAACGTTGGCATTTTGTTTTTCACATTATTATTTTCCATAACTTAT
Organism: Tissierellales bacterium; assembly: GCA_025210965.1. Taxonomy (NCBI): domain Bacteria; kingdom Bacillati; phylum Bacillota; class Tissierellia; order Tissierellales; species Tissierellales bacterium. Next base: position 8,918 of record JAOAQY010000150.1, on the reverse strand, counting down.
TCACGCCTCTCTATCTTAACAAGTAAGCACTCAAAATATAGCAATTTTGCCCATTCTAAAGTCTCATATTTTGTTGATTCAATATTAATAGAAAGTTTATTAACTGCAACGCTTTTCCATACATCCGGTTGCCTTGCATCTAATGCACACTTTATTGAAAATAATATCGGAGTATTTTCTTGTTTAGCATCATCCAAATAATAACACGAAAGAATTGATGATTTATGTTCATCGTCAATTGAATCCACCATTGTAACAAGTGAATATTTTTTTTCTTCTTTCCTGCAGTTATCTAACATTTTTTTTAAGAATGCTTCAAATGCATAAGGTCCTGGAATAACTTGTACAAAATCAGCCAACTCTTTTGCTAGAATCAAAGCAATATCTTTCTGTAAGATTTTATTTGTAATTTGTTTTTCTAATTCGTTGCTCCAACTTCCAGTTATCCAAGATAAAATATCCGAATCTTCTTGTAAAATATTAATATTTTCACGATTTTGATCTTGATTTTGGTTAATAATTTTAATATTTTTAACAATTTCCTTTAAGGCATTTGAAAGTTCTACTATATGATTCTGATTTAATGCAGTTAATTCTTCTAGTGACTCAATAAGTTTATCTGAATCTACAGTAGAACATTCCCGATACTTTGCTGACTGCTCTCTGATTCCAGCAGAAGTTTCACCAAAAATCTTATATGCTCTCTCTTCCAATTCAGGAACAAAAATTTCACCATTATACTTAGATAAGCACATTACTGCAAGCGCAATCTCTAAACTAAAATCGGATTCCTTCATAAGCTTCATTAAACAAATAGACGCTAGAAAGCTCTGTTCTTTTGCAAAACTAGTCTGAAATGATATGTCAATATTTTGAAATATAGTAATAAACTTATTTTTAAATTCATCAGTAGCATTTAATGAATATGCCATTTTTACTAGGTTATAGATGTCAACTTCTTCTTGACCACAATATTCTTCTATTCCTTGCCATCTTTTTTCTAGTTGTTCATTTTTTGCTTCCGCAAATACCCTAAAATACAAATCAGCAAATTGGTTCATCATAACTTTTCCTCCATTTTTTCTAATATCTTGTTGTGTAACTCCGAAAGTTTGTCTTGTTCTCTTGCACGTTTAATTGCTTCACCTATCATTTTTGAGTCTAATCTTACCGAAGTTTCCTTTGTGATTAGTGTTAACTGTGTAAGAATATTAATTTGATCAATCCACGATAGTTCATAAAAATCGTAAATAATTTTACGTTCATCTATTAGTTCAGAAGTTTCAGTCACTAATAGACTCGATGTACATGATTCAATCTCCTCTTTAACGAAAACCTCTCCTTTACAATCTTGTAATGCAGATTTACGTTTGCGATCTATATTTATTTCATGGTATATATGATTTCCACCGTGATGGCAGGTACTATCTATGGTAAATGAGTCTCGATCAGTTGTTAAGCATCTAGGATAGATTTCAACCTCTAATATCCGTTCATCAGTTTCTATTTTGTTGCTTATAGTAATCCAGTTGTACCGAGGTAACCAATCAACAGTTCTAGTAGGATGCACTGCACCAGAATATAATATTGCGTTTTCATCCATAAGCTCTACCGATTGCGAATGCATATGCCCATACAACTGTATGTCAGCTCTTTTATTTATACGTTGTAATATATCATCTTTGAATTTCCAACATTTAGGCGGATGATGGCACATCAATAAAGTAGCTACGTCCTTTTCATAGCAAGGAATTTGAGCTTGTCCAATATACATCAGACGATCTTCCTTATCTTTTTGATGATCCGTTCTATTAGATAAAAAAGCTGAATTTATCCCAACAACTCTAAGCTTCAAGTTACCTTCGAGTACAAAATCCTTTTGCCAAAATATCTTATCCGCGTGAATATCGCATTCAAATCTTTTAGCAAACTCATTGTACTCATTTATAGGTTTAAATAGTGCATTAAAATTATCATCACTAATATATTTACTAAATGTTTTGTCAGCATCATCTATAGTGCTTTTTTCATCAACAGCATTTTGTGCTGTAAAGATTAATTCTGAACGATTTACTACATTCTGATTAACATCGTGATTGCCTGGAACACAATATACATCACTTGGTTTAATATTAAAAACATTACAAACTCTATTAAGATATTCTTTTGCAATTTCGTATTCTTTTCTATTCCCTGAAAAAGCAATATCTCCAGTAACCAATATTCCTACTACATTTTTTAAGTTCTTCTTTCCGTTTATTTCTAAATCATTTATTATTGCTTCGCGCAAATCTTTATCTATATCTGATGGATCATTACTTGCTCTCACAAAATGAATATCTGAAAGATGGATAAAAGATAATTTAGACAAATTTTTCACCTCGTTTATTAATAATTGAATTCTCATTTTAATAAAACTAAACTTTATTAGTGAATACACATAGACCTATCTCTTGTGCGCTCAAAATTTAACATCCTTTCTCTTTTCACTATACTCATCTCGATTTTACTCTTCTACACTCAGCTTGTCAATATGATTCCAATTTAATAGTTCATAAATGCATATTGCTCTCTTAGTTTTGGTGTAATTTTATAATACTCAAAAAATCGAATTGAATTCTATTTAGATTTTTTATTAAATTCTCCAGAAAAAATTTTTCCAAAAAATATTTGCAATCAGTGTATCACTAAATGTATTGAAGAAGTAATAAGAATTAGAATAAATAATTGCTCTTATATGTTTGTAAAATTAAAATTTTATTTAGCTCTACAATAGAATCTATTTATATCATTAAGATTCACTAAATATTTATTATTTTTAGTTTTTGTAATTTTTCCATATATTATCATTAAGTTACTCTTTTGAATATTAAAAAACTTATCTCTAAATCGGTAATCAAATTTTTTCAAAGTTTCATCATAAATTCGAATTGACACATCACTTGCATCACGCAAGTTAATAAAATTACCTTTATAATATTTCATTTCTCCCCAAAAAAATGCGTTACAGCCTAACATCGAATCATTAATTACTGACACATGATGTACACAATCTTCTAAATTCTGTACTTTTCCATTAATGTTGATTTGAATATCTGCCTCTTGTAACTTATTTATTTGTGAATAAGTTAATATCTTATTTAAAGTTAACTTTGCTTGCCTTTCCTTTATAGGATTTTTTACATATTTTCTATTTCGATATGTTTTATCTTCATTACTTGACTCACCAGCTTCATGCTCTCCAGAAGATTTGCTAGACTTATAATTCCACTGTATTCCAAAAACTGATGTATCAACCTCAACTCTATTAGTTTCAGCTCCATCTTTTCCACTATTATTTTTACTTGTAGTAGCGAATGGACATCCTTGAACATGCCTTGCAAAAAAACATGCAATTTTTCCATCACTAGATGCTTTTCGATATCCCGCATCAACTTTGCATTTTGGACAACAAATATGACCTTTGAAAAAATCACGCTCGGACTCTGACCTCCGATTAAACTCTTCAATTGTATATGTTTTATTTAGATTTTTCCTTAATGCTACATAGTCTATACTCATAATTATTTTCTCCAATTTAATTATATATTTAGTTTATATGCAATTAACTATATATCTTACAACAAATATTATTATAAAACACAAAAAAATGAAAGAACACACGTGGCCATACCGTGACCGCGTGCATTACATACATTTTGATATTTAATTAATACATTTTATCCTTAACGTTAAAAGATTGTCCCTTAAGATTATATTTCAAGAACTTATACAAAATGTAATTTTCTTTATCTGATTCATGTGTTGATAGAATTATCTGCTTATCTGGAAAATCATTCCTCAATACTTCAATGAAGGATGCAATATTTATATCATCCATTGTTTGTACTGGGTCATCAATCAAAATAAAACCAATATCATCCGAAGCTTCTGTTATATATCTTTTATTCATAGCAAAAAGGAACGATAGAACAAACCCTGACAATTGCCCAGAACTGAATGTATTAAGAATATCATGTTTAGCATCACCATTAGAAACAAATCGCATCTCATCTTCGTTAATAAACACACCAAGACCATTTTGATAATCCTGTAATATTTTCCCAGTGTATATTAAGAGCGGTACTCTCAACTTATTAAGCACTAAATTTTTGTACTCGTTGATTTCAGCTTTATACGTATCTTTTAACGCATCAAAGTTATTGCGTATTTTTTCAAGTTTCTTCTTCTTGATAATTAATTTCTTAATTTCTTTTTTACATTGATTAATATCTGTATTTTTACTCAAATTATATTTGAAAATAAGGTAATCTATTTTATTCTTTACCTGTTCATAATCCTTTAACTTTGGTTGGTCTACAGATAATAATTTAGCATTTTTCTTATAAAACTCATCGTAATTATATTTTTCATTATTTACTGAATATTCTTTGTTTTTGTAGTCAGTTACTTTATCTTCAATAATTCTCTTAATTTCAATGATCTTACTAGTTTCATCAAGAGTTACCCACGAATCCACTTCACCTAGATTTCTATGAATTTTCACAACATCCATCATACTTTTATCTGATTTCAAAAACATAGAATAATTACTTGAACTTATTCTTACATTTTCAATTTCATCATCATAATTTTGACCTAAGACTTTGCTAATTGATTTAGCAATTAGATTAACGTCATTCGAAAAATTATTTTTCATTTTTGCTAATCTTGTTGCAAGGATCCCTTGTGAATTCTTTAACTGCGTACTCAAGGAATTATATGCAGATTCTAGCAAATCAATATTATCAAAAGGACTATTACAATAAGGACAATGAAGTGAATTAGGATTATTTTTCCCTAATATGTGTAACCTTTCTCTCGCTTCTATAATCTCATTAATTGTTCTGCTATTTTTTCCTATTTTATTATTGAGTATCTTTATTTCCTCAACCTGCTTATGTAGATCCTTTATGTCAGTATCTGCTGGTATTATTTTCAGTTCTTGTAACTTAACTAAATCATCAATTTTGAACTTCGAGATATCTAGCTCTTTTCTAAAAAAATCACTATACTTAAATACATCTAACTTATAGTTTAACTCAGCTATTCTATCCTCAATCTTCTTAACATCTAACTTGTCATCAACAATAAAATCATAATATTTTATGTAGTTCTCAATGGCAACATCATTTTTAGAAAGCTTTAAGATTTCATTATTCTTCTTCCAAGTTTTATAGTCATCCATATCATTATATAAATAATGCAATGCATTAACTTCATCAATAAATGCCTCAAATTGCTTATCTGTTAATCTCTCGTCTAAATGAGTTTCTGCATCCCAATTTTTAATATCAATTTTATCTGGATATTCTAGCAGTTTTTTATAAGCAACTTCTTTACACCCATCATTAGTGTTTTTAATTTTGATTTTTAGCTCTTCTAACTTTTTTCCTAATTCAATTTTGGTTGACTTTATTTCGTCATTAATTAAAACGTCTTTTTTTTTCGAACTACCACCAATCAAATTATTGTCTAGATAATCTATTTTTGAATCCACTATGTCTGTTTGAAGAAGCTTCGTCAAACTATCTTTTCTATTAGAAATACTATTCTTCAAAAAATGTAAAGATTCGGCCTGCGATACATAATAATAAATATTGAAATGTTCTTTGATATAGTTCAGATATTCAAATTCTGAAATCGCTTTCTTCCATGTTAAACCTGATCTGATAAACTCATCAAAAGTATTAATATCAATCGTTCCTTCAATATATGTAAATCTTAATGCAGTATTAATTGTTAATTTTGTAAGCCCATTATCAATTTCAGCGATAATTGTTACTCTATTTTTCGAATCATCTATTAGTGTTAATACCAAATAGCCACATTCTGAAGACGTGTTTAATAATATGTTTTTTCCGAGATTTGTTCTACCATCCTCAATTTCTGAATTAAGACGTGTAATATTATTAGTAAAAATTAGTTCCGTAGCATCAAAAAATGTTGTTTTGCCAAATCCATTAGGACCAGAAAGTATAACGGGATTAGTATCTTGTTTAAAGCAAAACTCATAAAACTTTTTTTCATTAAAGCATTTAAAATTCCGAACTTTTAAACTTTCTATTTTATAACTCACTAAATTACCCCCTCTAGCATTTTCTGAAGTTCTTGCTCTACGGTTTCATCCTCCATTGAAAAGTCGCCCTCCAACAAAAGGATTTCATCAATGCTCAATTCTTTTTCATCAAGAATCTTATGATATTTTAAAATCTCATCACTTAAAACTTTTTCAATTTGTTTTTCAATAGGATCAGGAGCTAACTCCGCTTTGAACTTATACTGTAAAAATGGTAACTTTGAAAACATTCTAATAGCTAAACCATATGTACTATCTAAAGATTTACTTTTAACTAGGTTAAAGTAATTTTCTTGGCTATCTACGATTTGAGATAATGCATCAAGTATCGATCTATCTCCGTATTGATCTAATGCCACGTTTAATTGTTCAACTTGATCCTCAGTATAGGGAAGAACATATCTTTTAAAATAATTTGGTGATTCTTCGATAGAATACACTGCATTTCTATAGTTGCTAAGTTTATCCATATTATTAAATCGCATTAAATAAATAGCAGATGTGTTCTTATCAATCTGGCTTGCTTCTTGAATATTGCTAAAAGAATTAATTAAACTCTGTTTCAATGTGTATTCTAAATCATCTGATTTGATAGCATAATCTTTTTCAAGTTGCTCCAATGCATTTAAAACTTGTACTTCATCATCTTCAAACTCACGGCAATCTATTGTATATACTATAAAATAATTTGCAATTTCTGGCTTTTGATGTTTATAAAATGAAATAGATGCTCTTCCAATATCATTTACCTCTTCATAATTATATGAATAGAAAATTTTCTCAATCAATTTATTCATTATCAATTAACTCCTTTTCTGCAACATCTTTACTTATAAGTTTTATAACTTTGGATTTATTATAATTCTTCCTTTGACTGTCTATCGAATCCGATGTTAAATCATTCATTTCATTTAGCTCATTCGAACCCATAGCATTGAATTTAATCTGATTATATGTGTAATCATCTTCATTGAGTCTATCCGTAATTAAGACATCACATTCATATATTAAAAGCTTATCTGCATCATTGAAACCCAACTCCTCCTTTAACTGTAACTCAAAATCATCAATATACTCATTCTCATCTAGAGTCAATCTGTAAATCAAATCATTCTTTTTTGCTAAGATGACATTAGAATCATAGTATTTCAAGCCATCGATATTCTTTAACAATGCAATAAACAAATTATTTATTACAGCGTCCCTAGGCAAATTATTCTTAGGCGTTCTCAACAACAGTTTGTATAAAAAATCTTTTTTTTCACCATAACTCCTGTGATTTATGATTTCTTGCATTTGTTGATATAAGTTACATTCATCTATAATTTCACAATTATCACAATTATTTTCAGTACATTTTGTTCTCACACTTGTAGGATATTTTGCAAAAGTTTCCTTAATCAGTTTAAGAAGCTCATAATACATATATTCAGTAGTATTACTTTCGGCCTTATGATCTTTTTTTATTATTTCAAGAATATCTTCAAATCCTATCTTACATGCATTTTTTTTGCTTTTTGTGTTATGTTCACTGATTACATTTTGAGAAAGTATAACAATCGCATCATAAACAAACTGAAAATATTCCTCATCATAGTATATCTCACCCTCAGGATGAACTTTTATTAGTATCCGCTCAATAAGCTTACATGATTCTGAAATAACATCATTTGGCTTATCAAATTTACTATTATATACTGTCCACAGGTCAGAATCTATTTTACCATCTAGTTCAGATTTATATAAATTTATTTCTTTCACAACATCATTAATCGAGTTAACAACATTTTCCTTTTTCTTATTGCCAGTACACACATGATCAAGTATTTTATAAACAGATCCTTTGGGTGTATTGAATGTGATATTGTTTATTACGATGTATTTACTTTCTTCACGCTTATACTCTGAGTCACCTTTCTTTATTTCTTTTCCTTCTATTTCTTCTAAATTCTCAATTTCTCTGGCGAACTCATCTCTCGTTTTTACTTCTTTACTAAAAGTTAACAAAAGCTCATCAATATATTCTAATGTTTTCGAAACAAAATCATTTGCTAGCATTGATGATGTATTAACATGAAAATAAGCTTCTTCAGCATCATACTGTAACTTTGATAATATAAAACATGCTTTATCGACATCATTAAGATTAACAGCACCTTCCTTAACCTGATGTAAACTTAAATATTTATCGCCTTTTATTATTGAAAAATCTTCTTCCCCTTCAATACCTAATTTATATAAATTGATGTCGTCTTCATTATCTGCTTCAATTTCATAACACATCTTATTTAAAGTCATATATAATGCTATATGTCGTTGATACTCAAACCCTTCCCACGATGGAATGGCGCTAATTGGTGCTATTATCATTCCCTAACCCCCTTCATTACTATACGCTCACACTTACATCAGAGAACACAAGGAGACCTACCTTTTGTGAACTCCAAATTCAATTTTTTATTTGACACATTCATCTTGATTCTACTATTTCTCCCTCAAATTGTCAACACCATTTCAATCTCATAGTTCACAAATCCATATCGCGATTCCCCATCCCACAAAATTTCCAACAAAAAAACACCTCATACATTTAATCACAAGGCGTCTTTCAAATCAAACATTTCACAATTTAATCATTGAAAATATCATCACTTCTCTTCCGTACAATAATTTACATACGAAAGCCCAAATAAAAATCTAAGAAATAACTCAGAATTAAAGAAATAGTGACCAAGCATGACAATTAAAGGCGTCATTAATAATAGACATACAAAAGTATTAAAGGCTCTATATCCTAGGT
>JAOAQY010000149.1 GCA_025210965.1 Tissierellales bacterium | reverse complement strand
TGTCGACAATAAGGCCTATTAGAATGATTTAGGAGGAAACCGTTATTATGAAAATAACAGATATAGAAGTAATTTGTCTCAGAGTCCCAGCCATTGGGGAAAAATGTGTGTGGGGTGAAGATGCTGTACTGGTAAAAATCCATACAGATGAAGGTATAACTGGTGTTGGGGAAACCGATTCATCTCCACTAGTTGTAAAAAGTTTGATAGAAACACCTAATTCAAACCTTGCATGTTTCGGTCTCAAAGAATTGTTGATTGGAGAAAATCCACTAGAAATAGATTATCTTTGGAATAAAATGTATGATTACTCAAACTACGTTGGTCGCCGCGGTGCCGGAATTCATGCTATAAGTGCTATAGATATTGCCCTTTGGGATATAGCTGGAAAATACCATGGTGTACCCGTATATGAGTTGCTTGGTGGCAAACATAGGGATAAAATTAGAGCATATGGAACATTTATTCCAGCTGATACACCTGCTGAAAACAAAACTATTGTTAGAAATTTGAAATCTAAAGGCTTTACAAGCTTAAAATTTGGTGGTGGCATTTTAGGTGATGATCCAGATACCGATTATGAAATCATAAAGGCAGTTAGAGAAGAAGCTGGAGATAATTTTGAAATTCAAATAGATCTTGCTGCTAAATGGAAAACACCCGAGCATACTCTGATGATGGCTAAACGCTTAGAAGAATTCAATCTTAATTGGATAGAAGAACCAATTGGCTCTGATGATTTACTTGGTTATCAAAATCTTGGTTCATCAATAAAGCCAATGGTTGCAGGTGGCGAAACATTAACTACAACTCATGAATTTGTTCAGTTTTTAGAATTCGGAAAACCCGATTTGGTACAACCTGATGTAACTAGATGTGGTGGTATAAGTGAATCAATGAAAATATATGAATTATCAAAACAATATGGAGTAAAACTAGTTCCTCATGGATTCAGCACGGGAATATTAATTGCTGCTACTGCACACTTTTTAGCAGCATGTGAAACAACTGACCTCATAGAATACTCACAAAGCACTAGTCCTCTTTTCAAGGATTTGGTCAAAAACCAAATAGAATTCGAAAATGGATTCATACGTGTTCCTAACGCTCCTGGATTGGGAGTTGAATTAAACGAAGAAATAATCGAGAAATATCGTGTTTTTAATTAAATATTGTAATTAACTTACGCATAATCATTTGGGAGGTTTATTTTATGAAGGTAGAAAAAAAACAATTAAAGTATGATGCTCTATTGATATCTATAAGTATGGCATTAGTTCTTGGAATAGTTGCATTTTTAGTAGTAAAACCTGAAGTTTCTCAGGCAATTGCTGGTAATATTTTTGGTACATTCACTGATTTATTTGGGTCAGGTGTGTTGTTATTTACATTTCTTGGCATATTACTATTGATAGGTATTGCACTCAGTAAGTACGGAAGTATAAGGCTTGGAATGGAAAAACCTGAGTATTCGACATTTAAATGGGTTGCTATGATGATTTGTTGTGGTCTCGGTTCCGCTACTGTCTATTGGGCATTTATGGAATGGGCTTATTATATAGGTTCTCCTGGTGTTGGAATAGAACCAGGCTCATCTCTTGCATACGAAATGAGTGTTACTTATAGTATGTTCCACTGGGGTGTTAGCGCCTGGACACTTTATGCATTAGCTGCTATTCCTGTTGCTTATCACTTCTATGTTAGAAAAAATCAAGGGCTTAGTTTCAGCTCCGTAGTAAGTGCTATGACTGGAATAAAATCAAATGGAATTGTCGGACGAATCATAGACGTAATATTTATATTTACTTGTTTTGGTGGTTTGAGTATAACTCTTGGCGTTTCTGTTCCCTTGGTTACTCAAGTAGTATGTAGTGTAATTGGCATAGAACCTAATTTTACAATGAATATATTACTTATAGTATTAATTTCTGTAATCTATTCTTTCAGTTCTTATATTGGTATCCAAAAAGGCATGAGTAAACTCGCTGATTGGAATACTAAGTTAGCTATTTTATTCTGTATTTTAGTATTATTGATAGGACCGACTTTATTTATCATGAAAAACTTTGTAAACTCATTTGGACTTATGATACAAAATTTTGTTCACATGAGCTTGTATACTGATCCAGTTGCAAATAGTGGTTTCCCAGAGTCTTGGACTATCTTCTACTGGCTATATTGGACTGCTTATGCTCCTTTCACTGCACTATTTATCACTAAAGTCTCAAAGGGACGTACTATTCGCTCAGTTATAACAAACACTTTAGTCAGCGGTAGTTGTGGCTGTTTCTTCTTCTTTGGTATTTTAGGAAGTTTTACTATGGAGAGAGCTGTATCTAAAGTTGTTCCGGTTGTTGATATGCTAAATAAAGGTCTTGATAAAGAAGCTATAGTCATGAGTCTTCAGTCTCTTCCTGCGGGTAATCTACTTTTGATAATGTTTGCTGTTATAACAGTATTTTTTCTTTCAACAACTCTTGATGGAGCAGCCTTTACAATGGCATCAACAGCTACTCCAGGTCTTAAAAATAATGAAGAACCGCATCCTATCCATAGATTGTTTTGGTGTGTAATGCTTGCACTAGTTCCTCTTACTATGATTTTGATAGGAGCAAACTTAAATACTATAAAAACATGCGCTGTGGCAACTGCTATTCCGCTAATTTTTATAATGATAATCATGCTATATGGTTGGTTGAAATGGATGTTTAAAGACTATTCTCACAAACATTCTTTGGAAATTCACAATGAATTCAAGATGGATGATGATGATAAAAATATCGCTTAAGCTTTAGGAGGATTTATCTATGATGAAAAAAGTCATACTCATGGAAGCAAATGACAATGTAGCAACTGCTCTTGATGATATTATCAAAAATGATTCAGTCGTTTTGCTTTCACATAATAATGAAATACTTGGAAATTTAAATGCACTTAACAATATTCCTTTTGGAAATAAAATAGCACTAAAAAACATACCTGTTGGCTGTGAAATCATAAAATATAATTCTATAATAGGTGAGTCGACAAAAAATATAGTACAAGGTGAACTAGTACATGTTCACAATGTCAAAAGTTTGAGAGTAGATATCCCTGAAGCTTTTAAAAAAGAAATCGTGCGACAGATGAATATCGATGTGGAGGTATAATTCATGAATTTTATGGGATATAAAAGAGCTGACGGTAGTGTCGGCACTAGAAATAAAATATTAGTAATAGCTGTTGATGAATGTTGCGAAGGCATAGCTCGCCATATAATAAAAGACTGCAATGATGCTGTGCTACTTACGAATTACTACACTTGCATGCTTGGTGGCAATGAAGAAACATTTAATCAGATGATAGCTGTGGGGCAAAACCCTAACGTAGCTGCATGTTTAGTGATAGCTATGAGCTGTGGAAGTATCCTTCCAGAACAAGTTGCTGAGCCTATAGCTAAAACGGGAAAAAAAGTAATCTGCTTAAATTGCGTTGAAAATGGAGGCACTAAAAAAACTATAAGCATAGGTCAATCTAAACTAAGAGAATTAGAAATATATGCAAATTCTTTCAAACGAGAATCTGTCGACGTCAATAAATTGATAGTAGGTGTAAAATGCGGTGGTTCTGATACTAGTTCAGGCATAGCTTCGAACCCTAGTGTCGGTTCTATGGTTGATAAATTAGTAGATGCTGGTGGTTCTGCTATTGGTGGGGAACTCATGGAGTTAATTGGATGCGAAAAGCAGCTTATAAAACGTGCTGAAAGTGATACTGTTGCTGATAAAATTGTACGTCTAATAGAAAATGAAGAAAAGCGTTGGAGCGTAGAAGGCACTGAAGTCGAAACGATAAGTATTGGCAATAGTATCGGTGGATTAACAACTCTAGAAGAAAAATCTTTAGGAGCTCTTCATAAGATGGGACATAAACCAATTGTAGATGTTCTTCAAGTCAATAAAGATTTTGTTGATAAACCTAAAAAAACTGGATTCTATCTTTCCGAAACAACTATGCTTTGTGGCGGATCAGCTGTTAATTTTGCATCTTTCGGAGCACAACTTATAGTGTGGACTACTGGAGGGGCTGGTTTTAATAATCCACTCTTACCAGTTATCAGAGTCAGCGGTAATCAAGATCTGATAAACGACGATATAGACATCGATGCTACTGGAATAATGAAAGGTATAGAATCTGTAAATAGCGTCGGAGAAAAAATACTAGAAAAAGTTTTAGAAACAGCTAGTGGTTCTAGTACTAATATAGAAGGTTTTGGAGAATCAACTATGACTCTCTATCAAAAAGATCAAAGAGTAGAAACTCTTTTGAATATACCTTGTAAACAATCTTGATTGCATATTGTACATTCACTTAGTTTTAAAAACAACAACTTAGTACTAAGGATTTCTATGAAGGTAATCTGGCGTAAAAAATAAAACTGCTATGACAACAATTTACATTGTCATAGCAGTTTTTATATTACACTCTCTTGAAATCTTTATACCTAGTTCCTTGAAACGTAAGTTTACCTCTATCTCCCTCAATCAACAATCCATATTGATTTCCTTGAAGTTCAAATTCTGACCTATCTCCACTGTCAAATTCAAAAGTTACATAGTAATCCGTTCTTATACTGTCACTCATATGATCATTCGAAGAACTACTTCTCCTTTGGTCTACTCTTTTTGCTACTATCTTTGCATCTACTGTAAGCACCGGTGATTTATTATTTTTATCCCATTGCTGTATGCCCTTGACAATTGCAGTTAAAAACATGCCAAATATCAATATAAACATTGCTCCAAAAATATAAGGAAAAACGTCAAACATAAAATTAGATTCCATTCCCATAGAGATTACCTCCCTCAATATAATTCTTTCTAACCTCGATTTATATTTTATATGAAAGTGCACCTATAGTCAAAGAATTAGACCTTAAATTTAGTATAAATTTATTTTGAACTATAAGCGTTTGGGTATATTCTATATAATTGAATGCTTTTTAAAGGAGGTTGTTAAAGTGAAAATGACAATAAAAACCAAGTTACTTATATCTATTCTTTTAGTTTCATTGATACCATTTATTACAGTTAGTATATTTTCATACAATAGTTCTAAATCTGAAATTGAAAATATAGTAACTAAAGAACTAGTAGCCATAAGAGAAAATAAATCAACACAAATTGAAGACTATTTTAAACAAATACAAAATCAAATTACAACTTATTCAAATAATAAAATGATACAATCTGCCATGTCTGAATTTAAGATTGCTTTTTCAAATGTAAAAAATGAATCAACCATTGATTTAGATGTCTCAAAGAACAATGTTCTGAATTATTTAAACAACGAGTTTGTTCCCGCATTAAATCAAAATCTCACCACCCCAGTATCGGGCAATAAGTTTTTGAGTAAAAATCCTAATACTATATTGCTACAAGATCAATACATATCTTCAAACTCAAATCCTTTAGGTAGCAAACATTTACTAACTCGTGGTGCAAGCGATATAAGTTATAATGATATTCATCAAAATTATCATCCAAATATACGCTCTTATTTAGAAACATTTGGATATTATGATATTTTTTTGGTAGATGCCGATACTGGAAATATAGTGTATAGTGTATTTAAAGAAGCTGATTATGCAACTAGTTTGCTTGATGGACCTCATAAAAATTCAAATATAGCCGCTGTTTTTAAAAGTGCACTTAATATTTCAAAAAATGAATTTGTAATTGAAGATTTTGATTTCTACAATCCATCATATAATGCTCCTGCTTCATTTATTGCTTCTCCGATATATAAAGATGGTATACGTGAAGGAGTTTTAATATTTCAGATACCTATAAACAAAATTAATGAGGTTATGACCAATAACTATTCATGGAAAAATAGTGGTCTAGGAGAATCAGGCGAAGTATATTTGGTAGGTAATGACAAAACTTTAAGATCAAATTCACGATTTTTAATTGAAGATTTTGATAATTATCTAAAAACACTTTCTGACTCTGGAGTATCTGATTCAATTTTAAAAAATATAGAAAATAATAATACTTCGGTTCTGCTACAAAGTGCTGATACTTTGTCTACTCAAAATGCTCTTTCAGGAAAAACAGGAACAGAGTTAATTAAAGATTATAGAAACATAGCTGTATTGAGTTCTTATTCTCCACTGTCAATAGCTGGTCTTGATTACATTATTTTGTCAGAAATAGATGAATCAGAAGCTTTCGATTCTATTTATATGCTTCGTAATTTTATGCTTTTTATAGCTTTAATTTCAATTGTATCAATACTATTCATTGGATTTTTACTTGCGGTAAGTTTGTCTAGACCTCTTTTGAAAACAGCTTTGTTATTACAAGACATATCAGAAGGCGAAGGTGACTTAACAAAATCACTCAACTCAAATAGAAGCGATGAAATAGGTCTCGTAGCCAAATGGTTTAATTTATTTGTTTCTAAATTAAAGCATATTATTAGAGATTTATTGGTCAGTGCTCGTGAATTAAATGAAAATGTTCATCACTTTGACACTTTAATGACTCAATCAAATGAAAACTTGGATGATATAATAAATTCTGTTAATATTGTAAACGAGTCAATCCAAAATAATGCTAGTATATCTGAAGAAATAAATGCAAGTATCGAAGAACTTTCTAGTTCTGCAAATGCTATATATCAGCAAACATTAAATACTATGGATAATAGTAAATCTGTTTCAAATGCTGTTACCTCTGGTCAAACTAATATAACTGACGTAGTTCAAGCTATTGATAATGTAAAAATTAGTTCTGATGATGTCTCTAATGTACTAAAAGAATTGCAGCAATCTGCTGATCAAATTGGTAATATCGTTAATTTAATTCAATCTATTTCAGAACAAACTAATCTTTTAGCTTTAAATGCTTCAATTGAGGCAGCACGAGCAGGTGAAGCTGGCAAAGGATTTGCTGTTGTAGCCGAAGAAGTGAGAAAATTAGCTGAAGAAAGTAATAGTTCAACAGAAACTATTAGGACAACTATAACAACCATACAGGATAGAATGCTTCATACAATTCAAATTGTTGATAATGAAAAAACACTTGTAGATCAATCGGTTGAGAAAAGTGAAATAGCTAAAAATGAATTTGATAATATCGCTAATTCTATTCAAACTATAATTAAAGAAATTTCTGAAATAACAAAAGCAACACATCAACAGTCAACTATAGCTGATGACATGGCTCTTGCAATAGAAAGTTTAGCTACTTCAACACAAGATAATGCTTTAGCAGTACAAGATATAACAGCAAAGACAAATCTACAATCCTCAATAATAGAAGAAATTCAGCATGGAAATGAATCTATAAAAAAACTTACTAGAGATCTCGATAGTATAGCAAATAAATTTATCATTAATTAAAAAACAAATCAAAAAGTAGTATAATCACAATATCATGATTATACTACTTTTTTTCTAACTGTTTTTTATAATTCTTTCAATCGTATTCTTCGATTTAACAATATCTTCATCCGTTTCAACTACTTCAAATACTATTTTCCCATCAAAATTTATCAAAATATCTTTAAATATAGTTTCAAAATCAATCTCACCATCTCCAATTGGAAGGTGTTCATGCAATATATCAAAATGTTTGTCTGCTATATGAAGTACTTTTGGTTTTTTAGCTGTTACCATAGCTTTCAAATGATCCAATCCATCTATATGTGCTATATCTAACAAAAACTCTAAATTGTTGTGTACCCCAAACATTTTTTCAATCTCTTCAGTCTCTGTAAAGATAGGATTTAGTTTACTATTATTCTCCAAATAAATTACAACATCATCTTTTGACAACTCTTTAAGCGCAAAATCTATTTGCTCAATCAATTCATCTAAACTATGCTCTTTTATAGGACTATTGTCTGATATGGGATGTATTATAAGTTCCTTATGTCCCAATTTTTTCAGTATTTCTCTAAGTTTTGGTATGTGCTCTTCAAATTCATTTATATTTAGAACTGCATGTATTATAGTTGGAAATCCAAATTCATTAATTAATTCTATAGGATTTTCATCATCTTCGTGAAAGCTAAAACCATTGTTATCATACCACAATTGCATAAAGTCAAATCCATTTGCTTTTGCAAACTCAACCTCATCTTTGTACCTGTTAAAAAATCTTGCCAAACATCCTAATTTTAACATTATCTATCCTCCAATATGAATTATTATATTGATTTATACCCAATATTCACTAGATAGATATTTTACAACACTTTAATGTTTTGTTCAAACTTTACGATTTACGCTATACACTTTCCTTTTGAAGTTTGACCATATGAGTATAAAGACCATTTCTTTTCATAAGCTCCTCTGGGTGCCCCTGTTCTTTTACCTTCCCATCTTCTAAAACAACTACCTTATCAGCATTTTCTATAGTTCTCATCCTATGCGCCACTACCAAAACCGTCTTGTCTTTTATAAGCTCACTTAATGCTGATTGTATAGCCGTCTCATTTTCAACATCTAGTGATGCTGTTGCTTCATCTAATAGTATTATTGGAGCATCTTTTAACATTGCCCTAGCAATAGATATTCTCTGTCTTTCTCCACCAGATAATGTAGATCCATTCTCTCCTATGACAGTATGATATCCTTCGTTCATTCTACTTACAAAATCATCGCACCTCGCAAGTTTTGCAGCTCTTAAAACTTCTTTGTCACTAGCTGACCTCTTGCCTAGTCTTATATTTTCCATCACACTATCATTAAACAATGTGACGTCTTGAAATACCATAGTATAATTTTTTAGCAGTGTTTCTGGTTCGACACTTGAAATTTCCTTGTCTCCAAGTTTTATGCTACCTCTTTGGACGTCCCAAAATCTAGCAGCGAGTTTTGCAGCAGTACTCTTCCCACTACCTGATGGTCCAACTAATGCTGTTACTTCTCCTTGTTTTGCCGTAAATGAGACATCTTTAAGTACTTTTTCATCCTCTTTGTCGTATGAAAAATTAACCTTTTCAAACTTTATATCATAGTTTTTTATATCACACGAATTAGTACCTAGCTGAACTGGATATTCTTCAATCTCTTTCATCCTAGCTATTGGTAATTCTGTATGGAACACTTCAGCTATATTATTTAAATTAGTTGATAGCGGATCATATATCCTAGACGCTGTTATCAAAAATATCAAATAAGTAATCAACGCTGTTTCTCCATTTACAAACAAATCTCCACCAACTAATATCACTGTTGCAAGTCCTAATCTCAATATTGCCTGAGCACTTGTAACAAACACTCCTGCCATAAGTTCTGATTTAACTTGTGTAGCCTCAGATTCGTCCAATTTGGTATCTAAATCTTCTGTATACCATTTTTGCAAACCATAAGCTTTTATACTTTCTATATTTTCAAAACCCTCCTGTATCGAATCTGCACACGAAGCTTTAGCTGTATGATGCTCTATCTTTGATTTTTTCTGTGTTCTTCTAGATGCAATCAATAGCAAAAATGATACTGGCACTACCCAAAAAACTGCTAACCCCATTCTCCAATCTAATAATAACAGAGAGACAAGTATTACTATAGTGGATATAATTGATCCTATTAACTGGGGTATCGCATGAGAAAAAGCATGCTCAAGTGTAGTACAGTCTCCCATCAGTCTATTCGTTAAATCTGATAAATCCTTTTCGCCAAAAAATGATAATGGCAGTGACCTTAATTTCTCTGCTAAGCTAACTCTTAAATTTTCACACTCTCTATATGTCGACAAAAACAATGTTGAATATTGAATTGAATGTAAAAAATAGTTTAATACAAATGCTATCAAAACCAATATTGTTACACTTGTGAAATTCAAACTGCTCGCACCTGCTCCAGTTAACGGTTTAATCCAATCATTCAGAGCATAAATAAATATACCTACAGGCATCATCATCGCTAAATTTACAAGCGCACTATAAATTCCACCTTTGATTAAATCTATACTCCCCTTTTCACTGAGTGCTAATTTTCTCTGAATCCAACTACGCATAGCGAACCTCCTTTCCAACTTTCCATGCTATTGATTTCTGATATTCATTCCAAAGTTTGGAATACTCGGCATTTTTGTTTAATAGCTCATCATGTTTTCCTTGTTCAGCTATTTTCCCATCTTTTATTACTACAATGTTGTCTACATTTTTAACCGATGACAATCTGTGAGCTATCATCAATACAGTTTTATCCTTGACTAATGACTTAAATGCTTTTTGTATTAAATGCTCATTCTCTGGATCTGCAAATGCAGTAGCTTCATCTAATATTACAATTGAGGCATCTTTTAGTATTGCTCTAGCGAGTGCAACTCTCTGCATTTCTCCCCCTGATAAATAAACACCTTCACTACCTATTATTGTATCTACTCCTTGCGGCATTTTTTCCAAGATATCATCACATTGAGCTGCATGCGCCGCTTTCAATATCTCCTCACGACTAGCATTTGGTTTTCCCAATCTTATATTTTCTAATATACTCATTTTAAACAATTTACTATTTTGAAATACAAAAGCAACTTCATTCATGAGAGTATTTTCATCTATATTTTTTACATCTACATCGCCTATTTTAACACTACCCTTGTCAACATCCCAAAATCTAACAGCCAAATTTGCAAGTGTAGTTTTTCCGCCTCCCGATGGCCCTACTAGTGCTATAGTTTGACCTTTTGTCACTTTCAAACTAATTCCATCTATAACTTTTTGTTCTTGTCCTGGATATGAAAATTCTACTGAATCAAATTCTATATCGTGCCCACGTAAGTCTTCTACGGCATTTACTACTTCTAATGGTTTCGACTCTAGCAAACTATCTATTCGTTCTACTGCTTGTTTTGCTATCATTACATTTTCACCCGAATACATTATTTTAGTCATCATAACTGCAAGCATAGGTGTAAATAGCATGTAAAATATAAGATCTAACAAAAACATTTTGTAATCTGAAACATTAGCTATAAACAGTACTCCTATTGGCGCTAATAAAAAAGAGGGTGCATTTATGCTAAGTGTAAATCCAATCATAGGTACTCTACAATTCATTGCATAATCAGATGCAAATTCACTATATTCATGTATTGCCTTATGAAAATTTTTAAAAGAATAAACCGTCTGCTGAAAAACCTTTACAACCGGAATACCTCTTACGTATTCAACAGCAGATGTGTTCATCTCTTCCAAAGCATCCATATAATGAGCCATAAATTTAGCTCCCTCTTCACCAAGCATTTTTTTCAAAGATAAAGCTGCAAATATCAATGTTGAAAGACTCACTAAGCCCAGTTTCCAATCAAATATGAAAAGTATAGCTAATATAATTATAGGCATCATAGCTACACCTGATAAATCTGGTAACTGATGAGCCAAAAAGCTATGTGTAAGACTTGCATTATCATCTATAACTTTCCTTAATTTACCCATTGTATTCTCTTTAAAAAATCCAAGCGGCAAACTCACTATTTTGTGCATTGTTTCCCTTCTCATATTTTTTTCGACTCTAAATGCTGTAAGATGCGAACACATGAGAGCTACGAAATATAGCACTATGCTAATTATTGAAAAACTGACTGCTGTCCAACCATAACCAGATAGCTCTAGTATCTCTATTTCACCACTCAAGTGTAAAAACACATCTCTCACCACAAACCATATACATAAAAATGGCACTAATGATAAAATTGCACTTGCTGCAGAAAGAATTATTCCTAAGACAAACAAACCTTTATAATTCCCCGCATATTTTATCAATCTTGAAAATAAAGAAGCTTCTTTCTTTTTCACGTCAAATCACATCCTTTTTCTATTTGCTTGGGTTCTATATTTATAATCAACCCCTTGCTATTTATCGCTAATTTAGTATATACTAAAAATACAAACTTGATAATAACTATCATTATTATTCGTCTTTTCGAGATAGTTTTCTGTCTAATCGAGACAAGGAGGTTTTTATGTATTTCAAATCAAATATACACGAGGAATTACTATTATCAAAAGGTTTTAAGGCCTGCTCTAATCACTCAAAATACAACTCATTAGGTAAATTGTATGTTTTAAACGAAGCTATAGGTAATGGATATTTTTGGATTTATACACATGAAAATTTATTTTCTATAGTTATACATGACTTCTATGTTCATGAAGATTTTTGTATCAAATCTGATTTAGCTGAGTACTTTAGCATATCTTATTTCGAGTCAGTTTCTGGTGAAGAATTAAATCCATATAGAAAAATAAGCGCAGGATGCATAAAGGGATTCTGGTCAAAAGCATACCCTTATCAAGCTGTCTTCCATAAAAAAATACCTATAAAAACAATAGGTATCGAGTTTATGCCTGCTTTCTGCGATGATTTTCTAAAAAATAAATATCCTGACGATTACATCAATCCTAGAACTGCACTACTAAGCATTGATGAAACCAGAACGTTTCCAGAAATGATTGAGCTTCTAAAACAAGTTGAACATTATAGCGGTAATGGTATTTCTGCAAAATTATTTTATGAAAGTAAAGCAAATGAGGCTATGTCAATGGTATATGACTATCATTTATCTAATGAAAAAAGGAAAAAAATACAGCTATCAAGCGAAGATATAAGACAGCTTCAAAATGTAGCATCCTATATAAATGATCACTACGCATACGAAATGCCTCTATCAAAGCTGTGTAATATCGCTTGTATGGGTAGCACTAAGTTAAAGCAAACTTTTAAAGCCTACCACGCTTGTACTATAACTGAATATATACAACAAAGACGTATGAGCCAAGCTGAACATCTTTTGAAACAAACAGAACTAAATTCTAGTCAGATTGCCCTTGTGGTAGGATATAAAAGCGCCAGTAGATTTTCTCATCTATTTAAAAAAAGCACAGGTCTAAGTCCTACTGACTATAGACGCTGTGCTAATAATAAAAAAATATAGTTTTAATAAATCTACCAATTATAAAATCTAAATTTGAAATTTTTGCGTATTCGCTTTTATATGCTTTGCAAGTTCACTTAGCGACTCTATACTAGCTCCAATTTCTTCAAATGTCGCTACTTGATCTTGCACATTTTGACTTATTTGGCTAGATGATGCTGCACTTTCCTCTGTTCTCTCCGAAACAGTTTCCATATCTGATTTTATACTTTGAGTAGCTTCTGCCTGTTTTCCAGTAGCATCTAGTATAAATTCCATCTTCTCAGTAGTTTTCTGAACTAAATCCAAGATTTCACCAAATTCTTTTTCTGTCTCATTTACCTTATTTACACTATTTTGAACTAATTGTCTTTCTTTGTCCATCGCTTGATACGAATGCTCTATCTTATCATCTATTCCACCTAATAATTTTGTTATATTGTCAGCTGATTTTTTACTTTCTTCTGCTAATTTTCTAACTTCATCAGCTACTACAGCAAATCCCTTTCCGCTCTCACCTGCTCTAGCCGCTTCGATAGCCGCATTTAACGCAAGTAAATTAGTTTGATCAGCTATACCAGTTATAACCTGAACTATACTAGACATCTCATGAGCTGATTCTTTCAATGTTTCCATAAGTTTGTTTACTTGCATAGATGATTCACTAACTTGATTAATAGCTTCAACAGCTTGCTTCAATTTATCTGCTCCAACTTCTGATGCTTCTAACACAGCTTCACTTGTAAGCATAGCTTCTAATGTCCCTTGTGAAATTTTATCCGCTCCAGTTGCTAAATCCTCTATATAACTCATAGATGAATTAATTACTTCCGAATTCTTTTGAATTCCATCTGATATCACATTGATTTCTGATGCAATACTTTCAATGCCTTGATTTGAATGTTCACTAGCTAGAGATATTTCCTCAGCAGAATCAGCCATTGCCTGCGCATCTTTTCTTACTTCAATTGCCAGTTCCCTAACCTCTTTTGAATAATTATTCTGTTGATTCTCAGACATTCCATCGTCTTTTTTCCCAAATATATTACGTATAACTTCCCTAAACTTCAACTGCCTACCTCCTCTATATTTCTAATTTTAATTATACCATAAATTTACAATAATTAATTATTTTATTAAAAAATATCGATAATTCTGCATAAAATCTGCAATATCATCGACATTTTATATTAAATATTTTTATACTATATTTTGTTTTTTTCTCACGCTATTTATATGATTTTTTTTCATACTATCATCCGCTCTGACATACTGGCAAAGTTTTGAGTATAATCTTTCAATTTGACCTAGATTATACTGCGAACTCATTTGATCAAAGTCCTTTTGTATTCTTCTCTTTAGTACACTTCTTTTTAATATAACAATCCCTGGTGTATCTATGTCTATTTTTTTTAATTTACATCTTTCGCTAAATACTATATATGATTTCAATAAATCATCATTTTCTACTTTTAATGTATTTTTCAACGCATTTATATGAGCCTTATTTTGCCATATTGGATTAAAAAATTTATATTTTTTTCCCTTACCAAATGTCTGCGTCCACTCTTTTTCTCTTTCTTTTCCAAATATCCACCCACTATAATTTTTCGATTCAAATACAAATAATCCGTACTCACATATCATTACTAAATCTATTTCTGTCGTAGACCCATCTGCTTTTGGAACATATAGATTAGCCAACACTCTATGATGTATTTCTACAGATTCAAGAATCTCAAATATCAAAAATTCGCCATAACTTCCTTTATCTCTCATTATATGTAAAAAATCATTTCCACTTATTGATTCATACGATGATTTTTTAAACCGAATGTATAAAGGTCCAAATTTAGCAACCAAAACAGCTAATAACATGAAACTAAAAATCAACATCAAAAAAACAATATACCCAATCATATATTTCCCTCCAAAACCATAATCTCCCACAGTAAAATACTTTATCACTTATCAATTCATTTTACAAGCTAACAATAATAATCCTTTTGACTCTTTGTCAAAATAATGATAATCTATTATCAACTTCAAAAGATTTTATAGGAGGATTTATAATGGCTAAAGTCATTGCAATACACAAAAGTGAAAAACGAGGCACCATAAAAAACAGCGTTTCAAAAGCTACAATATTAAAAGAATGGGGTGTTGAAGGTGATGCTCATGGTGGCGATTGGGATCGTCAAATAAGCATATTTCCAATAGAAGCTCTTGGAAAAGTACCCGAACATATGAAAGCTGAAGTTGAAGCTGGAGGATACACTGAAAATATAACCATAGAAGGTCTAGACTTAGAAGAATTCTGCGTCGGTTCTAAAATCAAGATAAATGATGCTGAATTTGAAGTACATCACATTGGAAAAGAAGTATTTAAAGAACACGACAGACATTATATAGTCAGCCGTGAAGGTAGGTTTGGTAAAGTTTTAAAAAGTGGTACTATTTCTATCGGTGATTCAGTATCTATAATCAAATAAGCTTATGCTGTATATTTAAGGCTATTATCATTTCTAAACAAAATTGGCTATTCCAAAATAATTAAATTTATTTTGAAATAGCCAATTTTTTGAGAATGTAATAAGTGGTGTATCCCTCTTCATAATATAATATTATGAAGAGGGATACACCACTATGTCGTTATTAGATAAAAATATCTATAGTGACTCTAAAATACTATTTAACTGAGTATCTTCTTTATTTAGAAAATCCTCTAATGTTTGTTCCACTTTTATATCTGGTTCTACTCCTGAATTTTCAGATATGCCTTCAATCTTTTCACTTTCAGTTATAAGCTGCACAAGTGGAATTGTTATTGAAGTTTTAGTATTAGGTAAAGTCCAATCTAACATTATACCAGCTGTTGTATCATAATAATTTCCTCCAGGTGTAAGACCTACCAATGTTCCATTTTCAAGCTTTTTAATCATTTGTGGGAAAATAGTTCCACAAGAAAACGATCCGCCATCAGCAATAGCAAAAATTTTACCTGAAAAACTATTTTGCTTTGCAGGTTCAATTGGTTCTTCTTCAAATACAAATGTTCCATCTGCTTTTCTATATGCACCATCTGCTCTTTGCTCATCAAATGGTCTTTCATCATTCATAACTGACTCAACCATCCCTGTTAAATATGAATAATCTTGTTCACTTGATACCATATTTAATCCACTTAATGTTGGTAATTTATAAAGTTCTATTCTATCTACGCTTTTCATAGGTTCATCGATTACATATGACAATATATGATCCATAATCTCGGAATCACCACCAAGATTTCCTCTAACATCAAATATCAAATTTTCGTAACCTCTAGTTTTCATCTCTCTAAAAAAGTGATCCACACAGCTTGTAAAATATTCCGAATCTGCTGGTGAAAAAGTATAGATTCTAAGAATTCCAACTCTTTTTTCTTCTATAAATTCTGCATCTATTGACTGCATTGATGTACCATATTTGCCTGTCATATAATTAGAATATTTGTAAGTTACAAGCTCATTTAAGCTAGCATCCTCGCTAGTCAATACTACTGATTGCTCATTTCCATCTAAATCATTATATACAACAGTATTTTCTTCTGCTTCACCATAATAAATAGTGTACAATTGAGGGAATAAAAATTCTACGAGATGTTGTGAAAGACCTGCATCATCGTCTGTTTCGTTTGCTGTTGATGTTTTCAATCTAGATACGATATCTTCTATATCATCTCCATTTATACTTACAATTTCTGCTCCAAGCGGAATAGCATCATAAACAAAATCTGATACGTATTTACCTTCAATTTTTTTTATTGTTAGTGGCAAATACATTCCATTTTCATTTACTTGACTTTTAAACCACTCTGCTGCACTTAACGAAGTATGTCCATCTTTTATTTTAGATACTATTTTTGCTAATTCCTCATAAAATTCTGGATAAGTCATATCTTCATCTACTGCATTGTATGCATTTTCAAATGCCTCATTTAATTCTTTTTCTGATATGTGTTCATACAAATTTCCATGATTTTCATTCAATAAATCCTTTAAAACTTTTAAATCTGATACGTATTCAAAGTTCTCAAATTCCCCCGCTGCAGCTAATGATTGCATTGATCCTGTTAATACCATAAGTGTAACTAACGCCCCTGTTATCAATTTTTTCATTTAATCTCCTCCTCAAAATTACTATACCCATTTTTCTTTATTATGAATGCATTCTATATGTTTTTTTTGAAAATTGGGTTTATAAGAGATTAAAACTCGATTAAATGAAAAATGACAACATTTTTTCTTTTCCATGCTCATCTAGTCTATAATTTGCCTTGACCTTTCCCTTCTCAATTTCCAGCACGTGGTTGCAACAAGAAAGTATAAGCTCTGGGTCGTGAGTAACTACAAACAATGTTTTTCCAAAAGAATTTAGTTTCCTAAGGTTTTCCGAAACTTCTTTCATGTGATAAAAATCTAATCCACTACTGGGTTCATCAAACAATATAACATCTCGCTCCGACGCTACTGCCGACGCAATTGCAACACGCTGCTTTTGGCCTCCTGAAAGTGCCATTGGATGAGCATCTTTATAGTCATGAAGATCCAAGCTTTCTAAAATTATTTCGGCTTTTTTCTCATCTTGTACAGGCATACCTAATAATACTTCATCTAACACACTTTCTGTAAATAATTGATGATTTACATCTTGCATCACCATATAACAATGCTTAAGTCTTTCTTTACTCTTCATTTGTTTCCCATTTAAATTAATCTTGCCTTTTGCTCTTTTCTCTAATCCACATAGACATCTAGCAAATGTTGATTTTCCAGCTCCATTTTGTCCAATAACTGCTATAATGCCATCTCTAGGAACATCTAAATCTCTAATGCTTAAATTACAACATTTTTTCTTATATCCAAAAGAAAACTCGCAAATATTAATAGTATCAGCCGTACATTTTGTAGCTTCTATATTTTTTTCTTTTAAGTCACACAAATTTATTGGTCTCAGTCCTAATTTCCCAAGCTCATCAGATGACATTTTTAGTATTTCTAATCTATTAAATTCACTCTCTATCCTACCATTTTTCATGTAAATCACTCTATCTGCAAGTTGACTTAAATAGTAGAGTCTATGTTCCGCTACAACTATCGTCTTTCCTCTTGATTTCCAAAGTTCTATAACTTTTCTCAAATCTTCTATAGCCATAAAATCTAAATTTGAAGATGGCTCGTCTAGTACAAAAACATCAGGGCTTAGCGCAGATACTGATGCGCAAGCTATCTTTTGTTTCTCTCCTCCAGATAGTTGAAATATACTTCTATTCATCAATGAATCTATATTAAAATCAAAAACAGTTCCATTTACTCTATCTTTGATTTCACCAATATCAAATCCCATATTTTCACAACCAAACGATAGTTCACTAGTAGTATCTACGTTAAAAAATTGTGATCTCGGGTTCTGAAATACAGACCCCACTTTAGATGCAGTTTCATAAAGTGGTTTGCTAGATACCTCCTTCCCCTCTATCAATACTTCTCCTTCTAATATTCCCTCATAAAAATTCGGTATAAGTCCATTTATAAGTCTAGTCAATGTCGTTTTTCCACACCCTGACGTTCCACAAAGTAAAATAACTTCACCACTTTTGATACTTAAATTCACATCCTCAAGGCTCTTTATATCTTTTCTATTTTCATATGAGAATGAAACATTTTTTATTTCAATCAAATAATTCACCTCCAACTTCAAACTACTAAAATATTATCCATAAGCTAAAAACTGTAACAGCAAAAACTATGCACATCACATCCAATATAGAAAAACCTACTTCGCATATATTTGTTCTTTTTGTCGGTTTTCCGAGACCTCTAGTTAAGGCTGCTGCTGAAAGTTCTTCTCCTATCCTAACTGTAGAAATGAGCATTGGTATTACTCTATACTCAATCATAGCTGTAGCATTTTTGCCTCCAAACTGAATTCCACGCATCTTCATAGCATCACTTATTGCCATATTTTCTTCCCCTACTGTTGGAAAAAACCTTAGCATTACTGAAAATGGAATTATTATCTTTTGCGGTACGTGCATCCTCTCCATTGCAGCAACAAATTCACTAATTTTAGTTGTAGTTACAACATAATATCCCATAACCAAACTAGGTACAAATCTCGATATCAATCCTGACGCAATTACCAATATAAGATTTAGCACGCCTTGAGTTTCACTAACTAAAAAAAATTCACTTCCCATTGCCAATGAAATGAATATTAAATAAAGAATACTACTTTGATACTTTTGCTCTAACAATAATAATAATAACGGTAAAAGAGCTAGTACAAATCTAATTATCGAGTCAACTCCGCTTATTCCGCCCCCTATCAGTACTACATTAATAACTATAAGCAATAAAATTTTGGTTCGTGGGTCCAGCCAAAACTTAGACTGGCCCCCACTAGAAAAAATATTTGTATTCATTAAGCTATCCCCGCTCTTTGAAAGTGTTTTTTTAATGCAGCTCGTCCTATTGTAGCTCCAGTAAATGCTCCTAGTGCTGCTAGTACTATCATCGCCCAAAACACCCATGGTGGAGTCACTTTGAGAAGTGCATCGGTATACGCATCTCCATAACCTGCTCTTATAGTTTGAAAGTAGCTATCTCTCATAAAAAAGATTGGTATCAATAGCCCCATTAACCATTGACTAAATACTACATATCCAAGTTTAATTCTACTCCAATTTGAATAATCTCCTGATTTCAAAACCAAATCTCCCAAGAATGCTACTATCATTGCAAATGGTACTATAGTCCATGGATGACCAGTTAATAACATCAACAGTCCTAAAATAGTTCCCATAATAGTAACCATTCCGAATTTGTTCACTCTAGTCATAAATAACATAAATGGAATTCCTGCAACTAATGGGCATAAAAAAGGAATTAATAGCATGAGTATAGGTATATAACCAAGCATTCCTGTTGCAAAAAATATGACAAAATAAAGTGCTGTAAAAATCCCAACATTGATTAAATCTTTTGCTTGTAACTTATTTTCCACTTTGTAACCTCCTATTTTTTGATATTGATAATGAATTTCACTATCGATTTAAATTATAATTCAATTGCTCAAAAAAATCAACTGGTTTTTTTTGAATTTTATTCCATAAAAAAAGCCCTGTTTGCACCATTCACAAACACGACTTTTATATTATTTCTTTATAAATTTTTTCTATATTGCTCTCTTATTTTCAATAATTCAGGATATTCGTAGAAAAACAAAACTTTTTGATCAGCGATAGTATTACCAGTTGGCTTACCTTTACAAACAAATACTCTAAAACTTTCTGCTATATCTTCTTCAATATTTGTCGCTGCATAATCTGAGACAAATTGATCTGCATATTTATCATAAAATTCAAATGTGTCTCCAGTTTCTTCTTGAATCTTCAAATAATCAGAAATGATTTTGGTCCAATATTTGTCATAAAATTTCTTTATATATGATCCTTCTTTAAATTTCTCATCAGCGCTTTCTGTACCCTCGCCTTCCCAGCTAATATCATTTACCTGAGTTTCATCAAGCGTTATCATGTGACCTGTTTCATGGATTATAGTTTCTTTTCCATCTTTAGTCAAATCGCCATTCTCGTCGACTATATCCTTTATATCCAACGCTAATCTAAATTTTCCCTCTGATAAATCCTCTGTAGCAGGCACAGTGTGTGCCATTACATTTTCAATTCCATCTGTATTAATTTCCATCATTGTTATATCTTTTAATATACTACTTGGTATAAATGTCTTAACCTTTTTTACAAGACTTTCATACTCTTCCTTATCATTTTTTGACAATGGTAATTTATTAGCTACCTTATCGTTCTCATAAACTACACTATTACCACTCGTATTAAAAACAGCTCTCTTTATATTTCTATTTACTAATTGATCTATAGCTTCTTCAGAATCTACGCCAACCGTTTCTAGTATTTCATTTATTCTTTTGGCAACTTTTTCTGATTCATCTTCTGAAGCATCTTCATCCATACCCATGATTACATCCTCATTTTTTATAAGATATTCACGTTCTTTTTTGGACAATCCCTTTAACGAATCAACGTAGTCTTCAAATGATGAATATGGAATAAATACATTATTTTCTCTAAGAATTCTATCAATTTTTGAAATTTTCCTAATTTGTTCATCTTCATCAATTTTGCCATTATTGAATTCTGAAATAATGTTTTCATACTCCAATGTCAACTGCTTTTCTAATTTTGAATCTTTTATTTCTCCAAGTCCCATGATATACTCACCTAGAGTATTTGAAACTCCTCAAGTTTCACCGCCCAATTCATCAGTTTCTCCATCTAAATCTGATGTATCCTCCATCTTATCTCCGTCACTTTGTCCATCCTCCAAACTATTGCCCATATCCATTTTTGTTTTTCCAATAGATTCTAGCGCTTTATTTATAGATGATATATACTTTCCTCTAACATCACTTGGTGCGCCTTCAACCACATCACCAACTATGTTTCCATCTTTATCTACAAATATAGTTATAGGTACATACATAACATTTTTAAGTAATGATGATTCTAAATCATCACTATTTTTTAGCACACTAAATTCTATATTTGATTTTTGCATTATATCTTTTACTATCTCTTCATTACCTTTTGAATCTGAGCAAATAGATATTATATTTACATTTTTAGGTAACTCCTCATACAATTTCTGTATTTCAGGCAATTCTTCTATACATCCTCCGCAATAAGTTGCCCAAACATTAACCATAGTAACATCGTAATTTTGAAATTGATCTTGATTAAATTCCTTTTCGCTCATAGTCGATGTTTTAAACCGTTTTAAACTTCCAAATTTTTGGGTTGCCTTCTCATTTATTTTGCTATTAGATTCATTTTTTATCTCTTCATTACTGCTAATACTAACATTCATTCCACTATCATTTGCAGGCTTTGTCTCATTACCGCAACCTGCTAAACTAAATGTCATAACTGCTGCAAGTGCCAAAGTCATCATTATTTTTTTATTTTTCAATTTTATAACCCTCTTTCATTTACTCTATATTTTATATATAGATTCTATCAAGTTATCTAATTGATTTCTTACTTCATCTCGCAAAATAAATGCCACAAATTTGCAACAATATCTATTTCTTTATATTTGGTATGTTAATCAAAAATGCAGTCTCTTCTTCGTTTGAAATTACTCTTATATTACCATCGTGAAGCTCAATATATTCTTTTGCCAAAGCCAGTCCTATTCCATTTTGACCATTTTTCCCTTTATAAAATCTATCAAATACATGAATTATATTTTCTTCTAAGATGGGCTCTCCATCATCAGATATCTTTATGCTGATAAATTTAGAATTTTTAATCACGTGAACCTCTACTTTAGACTTCGCATATCTGATATTGTTTGATACGATATTAGAAAAAACACTATGCATCATCTGCTCGTCAAATACAGTCATAAGTGGTTCATTCAATTTGAACTTAAACTCTATATTACTTTTTTCTGCCAAAATTGTATTGCTTTCTAATATATCATATAAAACTTCTCGAAGATCACTATAATATGCATTCAAATTTTTAGCTCCACTATCTATTTTAGAAATCTCTAGTATATCACCAACTAAATTGGACATGCGCTCGCTCTCTTTTATTATTATCTGTGCCGCTTCTTTTTCGTCTACTATTTCTTTCTCTATTCCTTCTGCATAACTTTGAATAGACATTATAGGCGTTTTAAGCTCATGCGATGCATTTGAAAAGAAACTTTTTAAATTTTTATCGCTCATCTCTAGATATTTATCTGTTTTTTTACCAATCCAAACAACAAATACTATTATTAAAAAAAATACCACTGCAAAAATTTTATTTATGGTAGATACAATACTCGCAACTGGAGATATATTTACATAGATTAATATATTCTTAGGATCATCATTTTCAAAATATGTATCATCGACAATAACTCTTTCTAGAAGCATAAAATATATCGTTTTTCCCTTGTTTGTATATCTATATGATTCTCCATACTCCAAATTTTTACTTGCTGATTTATAGTATTTATACAATTCTATCTCCGAAGGAAACATTTCTTCTACATAGTCATCATCTATTATTGCATAATAAGGTTCGAAATAAAGATTTTCATTAAAATCATAATCTACGAAAAATTCAGCATTTATATCAAATGTATGTTTCATTAATTCTAATGAGCTTCTTGCACTATTTTCAACATATAAATTCATCAATATATTAAATAAAATTAGAAAAATAAATGAAATGGTAACAACTATAAACGTTAATCCATAAACTATTTTCCTCTTATTTAGAATATTCATAAGTAATTACTCCTTCTTAGTAAATTTAAATCCATATCCCCAGACCGTTTGCACATACATATAGCTGCCTGCTTCTGTCAATTTCTTTCTAAGTCGTCTATTTGTTTCATCTGCAACTCTAGTCTCTATTTCTGCGCTATATCCCCAAATTTCATTTAGAATAGTTTCTTTACTGATAGCTTCATTTTCGTGTTCCATCATATACATCAGAAATTTCAATTCGGTAGCTGTTAAATTCACCTCTCTACCATTGCAATAAACTATATGCTCTTTCACCACATATTTCAAATCTCCACTTGATATATCCTTCACCGAGCTCTTTTCTCCAGTACCTCTATCTACTTCATCTCTACGCTCAAGCTCCACTCTTCTAAGTAATGCTCTAATCTTTGCCATCAATATAGTTGGTTTGAATGGTTTAGTCATATAATCATCACTTCCAAGAGCTAATCCTGATATATAATCCGTATCTGTATTTTTAGCTGTAAGCATTATGATAGGAACTTTGGATATCTTTCTAATTTTACTACAAATAATCAATCCATCAGTCCCTGGCATCATTATATCTAATAATATCAAGTCACATGGTGTCTCTATAAATTTGTCATATAATTCATCTCCATTTTCAAAACTAAACACCTCGTGACCTTCACTTTCTAGAAAAACACTTAAAATATCTCTTATATCTTTCTCATCATCAGCTGCATATATTACTGCCACATTATACACCTCTTTCTATGTGAATACTATTCTCAATGCTATCATTATACCCACTATTCAAACATTGCGCCAGTAATAAACAATTTCAGGTTCAAAATTTCATTTAATCTAACAATGAAATTTGAACCTGAATATTTTACATAATAATTAAAATAAATTTATATACTAACATACTTTGCCCAAAGCACATTTTCTTTTTGCATAATCTTCTTCAAACTTGCCTTTGATACTTCATCATCTACAGTAAGTACCATCAGCGCCTCTTTACCAATTTCATTTCTTCCAACCTGCATAGTTCCAACATTTATGTTTTCTTCACCTAGTCCCATTCCTATATTACCAATAACTCCAGGAACATCAATATTTCTTACAAATAACATATGCTCTGTTGGATTTACATCTACTTCATAATCTTCGATTTTTACTATTCGACCTTCTTTTTTAGATGATAAATTGCCGGCTATTGTAAATACGTTATCTTTCGTTTGAATTTTAACTTTGATAAAATCAGTATATCCTTCATAGTCTTCCATAGTTTTTCTTTGATCTATCGCTATACCTCTCTGCTCTGCAAGTATTTTTGCATTTATATAATTGACCTGATCTTCGACCACTGGTTGCAACAAGCCCTTTATAAACGCTATAGTACTCATCTTCGTATCTTGTTTGGCTACACTTCCAAAATACTCTATATTTACATGTTCAACAGGCTCTTTGTGCAGTTGATAATAGATTTTTCCTAATTTCTCCATTAGCTCTATATACGGTTTCATAACCTCAAGCTCATCTCTATGCATAGTAGGTAAATTAACTGCATTTGGCACTATCTCTCCATTTAATGCACTTACCACTTGCTCTGCAACTGTTACTCCTACATTCACTTGAGCTTCTATTGTACTTGCTCCTATATGTGGTGTTACTATGACATTTTCAAATTCAAACAAAGGATTATCTACACATGGTTCTTTTTCGTGAACATCCAGTCCTGCACTTGCAATTTTCCCACTTTTTATTCCTTCAAGTAACGCTTGCTCGTCTATTATCCCTCCGCGAGCATCATTTACTATTCTCACACCATCTTTCATCCATTCTATTTCTTGCTTCCCAATCATTCCAATAGTTTCTTTTGTTTTTGGAGTATGAAGAGTTATAAAATCTGATTCTTCAATAAGTGTTTTGAGCTCTTCTCTCTTTTCTGTTTTAAAACGCTTAAATCTATCTTCGGCGATATATGGATCATATGCTATCACTTTCATTCCAAATCCATTCATCCTCTGCGCTACTAAAGAACCAATTCTACCTAATCCAATTATACCTAATGTTTTTCCATACAACTCTACTCCTTTAAATCTGTTTCTCTCCCATTTACCTGATTTGATATAATTATTAGCCTGCGTAACATTTCTAGAAACACCCAATAAAAGTGCTATAGCAAGTTCTGCAGCTGACATAGTATTACTTGCTGGAGTATTAGCAACTATTATTCCTCTTTCAGTTGCCTCTTGTAAAGCTATATTATCAGTTCCATTTCCAGCTCTTCCTACAACTTTAAGCCTAGTAGCTCTCTCCATCAGTTCCTTATCTATCATCGTAGCACTTCTAACTATAATTGCGTCATAATTTTCTATTTTTGCAAGTAATTCTTCTCTTGAAATATTTAAACAAATATCCACATCTAGTTCTTTCTCTAGCAATTTAACTCCTTCATCATCAACTCTTTCTGTAATTATAACTCTTTTCTTATTTTCCATACTTCATCTCTCCAATCTAAATCCATTTCATTTTCAAAATCTTCTGTATATTCTCTATACAACTACGCCTCTTCTATTAGCTCCTTTTAGATAATAAAAAAACTCCGTCCTCGACAAAAATATCAAGGACGGAGATAAAAATCTACGTGGTGCCACCTTATTTCACTGCAAATGCAGCCTCTTCTGGTGATAACGGGAGCTCCCCGGCATAGGTTGTTACCCCTACACAGCTCTTGGTCGGATTCAATAACCTCTACTATCGATTCACACCACCCATCGACTCTCTGAAAGTACAGAACTATTTACTACTACCATTCACAGCTTTTGCTCGAAACACTTCAATCAAATAAAGTGTTTTGTGATTAGAGCTATTATATTATTAATTTTTCGTAATGTCAACAGCTTTTTTAATATTCTACCAATATTCTGGTAGGAAATGCATCTAATCCTTCGATTTTCGTAGGTAAACAATAAACCTTGAAGTCCTTACTAGGTATTTGATCTAAATTACAAAGATTTTCGATGGCATATCTACCCTCCTTAGCAAGGTATACGTCTATTTTGCCATGATTCTTTCCTCTTCCAAGTCCCAATGTATCTATTCCTATCATATTTACTTTTTTACTAGCTAAAAACTCTATGACCTCAAAATCTATTTCTGGATGATTATTGTATTTATCCTCATCGTCAAAATATTTATCCCAATTTGTTTGAAAAAAAACATATTGTCCCTCTTCAACTATACTGGTATCAATATCCGAAAGTTTGATAGTTCGTTCTGATATATGTGATACATCAAATTTTATACCCGTTGAAATCAGTCTCTCATTCTCAATAAAAACATCTTTATCAACTACATCTATATGAGTACCCATATTGTGAGTTGCACATGAAAACATTATTGTTTCATACTCACTTTTTGTACCTTCATTGCACTTTATATTTTCTACTTTTAAAGCTGGTGAACCTTCACGATAAACTCTTCCTATTTTTGTTGTTTGCGTAATATCTACTATCATTTTTCTATTCACTCCATTTCAAATTAATTCTTATAATTCTTGCAAATGTAATTAACTATCATTTTCCTCAAGTATTTTCACTATACCATTGTTCCCATCTACTTCAACCATATCTCCATCTTTTAACATATCTTTTATGCCTATGAGACCGCTAACACATGGTATTCCATATTCTCTAGCTATTATACCACCATGCTGAAGTGGCCCTCCAATTTCCATTATAACACCTGCAGCATTTATGAATATCGGAGTCCAAGATGGTTCTGTTGCTCTAGTAACAAGTATTTCTCCTGCATTTAGCGGTTTTTCATATGGAGTTTCTAGAATTTTCACCTTACCTCTCACAATCCCTGGTGCTATAGGTAAACCTATTATATCACCATCTTTTGGTTCAATACGCGGTTTAAATATTTTTCCTCTGCTATCTATCACTAACGGCCAATCTCTTACATGTTTAACCTTTTTATACGGTTTTAAATTATCATTTCTAGCTACTCTGAGATCTATATTTTCATCTCTTTGAGCCATGGTTATTTCATTTATATGCAAATCAAATATATGGTATTTATCATCAAGTAATCCTGCTTTCACAAACTGCTCCCCTAGCTCTAATGCTAAATCGTGAAGCTTCGCATATATTATTACAACCATATACTTAGGATGCTCTCTATATCCGAATGTCGCCTGATAAATCTCTGCTTGTTTTGCAAATTTTTTCTCAAAACCTTCTGATTTTGCTACTTCAAGTAATTTTTCATATGCTTCTTTTCTCTTGCCCTTTACATTTATTATCTGACTATCTTCTGTATTTATATTTGCGAGTTTCTCATATACCAAAGTCGGATCTTCATAAGCTCTTTTTGATGCAACATCGATTTCCATAAATCCCCTAGAACCAAATTTTGATATATACTCATCATACTTAATCATAAACTCTTTAGAATACATTCTATTTTCTACGTTCTTAACAAATTCTTCAGATGTTCTTGTTTTTTTTAAATCATCCATAGACGCTAACTCGAATAATCTATGCCCCATTTCGCTAGTTGGATTTCCATCTAAATCCATTCCAAGTGCTGTTACCAAATATTCAAGTTCCTTGCCTTTAAACATTTTCTTAATAGATGAATATGCTGACATTCCAGCCATCATTATTCCAGCTTTATTTACTATATCGCTTAGGTATTTCATTGATTCATCAACTATATCACTATAATCCCATTCTAAATTAAGCGCATTAGTCTTCATTTTGATTTCCTCTGCCGCTTCTATATATTCCTCTACAACGCCTTTATAATTTGAAAATTTCGTTCGTATAATAGTTGGAATCATTCTAAGTATCATTTGTACCATTCTTCGCTTAGAACCCCTAGTCGATTCATTTCTTACATCTGCTTTATATTCTCCGACTAGATCAATTTCTTTGATTATTTTTTTTATATTTTCATCATATGCTTCGATAAATTTTATTCCAGTTTTCTCTCCCCAAACCTTTAGTAATTGCGACACATTTATATATTCTCTACCATGTAATGTGGGTGCTAGTCCTTTTATATCTGTAGCAAAAGTTCTATTTTTTATTTCATAGAGCATTATACCAAACAAATCCGTTCCTAAAACCGATATACTCTCGGAAAAGCCTTGAGACATGACTATCAAATCTAAATATAAATTTTTTCGCTTTCCTGGTTTTGTAACTAATTCTGGAAATAGTGGTAAATAAGTAGTAATCGGTCTTGACTGTAGTAAATACAATTTACTATCCTTATAAGCCCACTCTGTATCCATCGGTTTTCCATAGTATTTTTCACATTTTTTTATCAAATCTGATAACTCTAGTATTTGAGCATCACTAAGTGCTTGTTTAAACGGCTCTTTAGTACTATGTTCTATAGTTCCACCATTTATATCTAAAGATAATTCACTTTGCTTATCTCCTATATTTTTTTCGATTATTTCTCGTTTTATATAATCAACTACATATGTATCTGGAGTAACTATTCCCGATACTATACTTTCTCCTAGTCCAAATGATGCATTTATCACGACTTCATCGTAACAATTATTGTTTGGATTTAGTGAAAAACCAACGCCACTTACGTCTGAATCTACCTGTCTTTGAACGACAATCGCTATGCAAGTATTGTCTAACTCTATATTATTTTGTTTTTTGTACTCCATTACTCTATAGTCAAATGCAGATGAAAATGCTGACGCTATATACCTCTCTAATTCACTCTTTGATATACCTAAATGCGTTTCATACATACCAGCAAAACTAGTACCCTCTAAATCCTCTTCTGGCGATGATGATCTGACTGCAAAAAAACATCTACCGTCAAATTTTTGCAAAACTTCTTCTATCAAATTCTTCTGATTTTCATGAAAACTCATCATAGACGCTTTTTGTTTTACTTTATCACAATTTGTTATGATGCTATCTTTAATCATAGTGCTCCACTCGGTACTACTCTTTATATCGTCCATCCAACTTTTAAAAAAATCAACAGAAAGTACAAATCCATCTGGCACTGGAAAACCAGCTCTAAACGTCTCTATTAAAGCCTTTCCCTTACCTCCAACACTTTTTAATTCAACTTCAGATTCTGTATCAAAAGAATAAATTTTAGTAGACATAAATACTCCTCCTATTTCACATTTTTCATCTCATTTGATCATCATTTTTCTTAGTCTAATTACTCATAAAATTGATTTCTAAAAAATGTATCATATTTGGCAAATTCACTTCTTAC
The DNA here is from genome assembly GCA_025210965.1 of Tissierellales bacterium. Classification (NCBI taxonomy): domain Bacteria; kingdom Bacillati; phylum Bacillota; class Tissierellia; order Tissierellales; species Tissierellales bacterium. Next base: position 575 of record JAOAQY010000149.1, on the reverse strand, counting down.
TTCTTCTATTTTAAACTCAATACCTTTTGTTTTTTTGATATTCCACCTATCTCTTACAAGTTCTGAAAACGTCGATTTTATAGTTTTTTTCATCATATCAATATCTACCCCATCTTTAACAGATGAAAAATCTAAATTTTGGTTATACCACCTGTCCATAAGTCCTGGAGAACTAGTTTCTACTTCTTTTTTTAAATCTTCTCTCGGAACTCTATATGAATACTTCTCTAAAAATTCTATTATATAAGGATACATGTCTATAATCTCGCATTTTAATATAATTCCCTCTTGTATCCTTCTCAAAAAATCAGTATCTTTCCAATCTAATTTTGTTTCAATATTTTCAACCATTATTCTCACAGAATAATATACAAGAAAATCAAATAGCTCATCCTTGTCTTTAAAATAGTGATATAACAAGCCTCTAGAAACTCCTGCTTGCTTTACTATCATATTTGTAGATGCCTTCTCTATATCGTTTTTTGCAAAAACTTCAAATGATGCATTTATTATACTTAAAACTTTTTCATTTTTTATATCAATATTTCGATATTTTTCTTCCATATCGCACCTCC
>JAOAQY010000148.1 GCA_025210965.1 Tissierellales bacterium | reverse complement strand
TTAGCTTTTCTAGCTTTTGCTATCTAGTTTTTTTACTTTTCTAGATTTTGACATCTAATTGCATTTAGAGTATTGATGCACATATGGTGCTTGAAACATCTAGATAAAATTTAGTCCAGTTACTTTGATAGATTTGAGTCCCAATATACTAGAAAGTTTAAAGTAGAGATGTTCATCAACTGCGAGGCCTTTTTTCAAATATATGTCAACATTGTCCACTTCAAAGTGGTCAAATCTTTCTAGATTTTTTGGTTCTTTTATCTCAATTTGTGGTTCTACTGGTATTCCGCAGCAGCCTTTTCCTTCTACAGTTTTTATTGTTATACAATGACTGTGTTTATGTTTTAAATAATCTACAACTTTAGGGTCTATATGAATCATGGTTTCAACTCCTCTCTAAAATTTAATTAAAAAAATACAAAACTACCTATATTATTTATACCCAATTGAAATTTAAAATCATTACAAAATTTTCAATTAAAAATCGATAAGTTAGTGCTATGATATAATGAAGGAAGTGAATAGGAGGATATGTTATATGGAGATATACGATTTAAAAATAGAGTTGAACACAGCATTTGATTTAGGCGCTACTCTAGAATGTGGACAATGTTTTAGATGGAGCAAAAATGAAGAAAGTGTGTATAGTGGAGTTGTTTGTGAATCATATGTAGAGATAAAACAGGAGCTAAAAACACTTAATATAAAAAGTACAAAGAAATTAGATGAAAATTTTTGGAATAGTTACTTGGGGTTAGATGAACCTTATGAGGATTTTCAAGAAAAATTTGCTAAGGATAAGTATATAAAGGAAGCGGTAGCACATACACCTGGGCTTAGAGTTATGAAACAAATGCCTTGGGAAACACTTATATCATTTATACTTTCATCAAATAACAATATAAAGAGGATAAGTGGCAGTATAGAAAAACTCAGTGAAAAATATGGAACTGAAATAGAAACGTGGGATGGCAAAATAGCATATGCATTTCCTACATTAGATCAATTAGTAGGAGTTAGTGCTGAAGAATTTAAAGCTCTAGGAGTAGGATATAGAGATAAGTACTTAGTTGATGCAGTTGAGAAGCTTCACAATAAAGAAGTAGACCTAAAAAATGTAAAAGACATGGAGTATAAAGCTGCGAAAAAAGAATTGATGAAAATTAAAGGAATTGGAAGCAAAGTGGCAGACTGCATACTGTTATATGGATTTGATTTTAAAGAAGCATTTCCGGTAGACGTATGGGTTAAGAGAATAATGATGCATTGCTATGGTGAAGAAATAGAACATGAGAAGAATATACTGAACTTCGTGGAAGTGGAATTTGGAGAACTTGCAGGAATAGCCCAGCAATATCTATTTCACTATGCTAGAACAGCTTTAAAATGGTAGAAAATTTGGTAAATAATACTTGACAATCCAGAGCCGTTTTAATAAACTATCAATGTAGGGTTAGCACTCTGAAGAGTTGAGTGCTAATGATGAAAAACATACAATATCAAGGGGGTATTTTCATGAATATAAGACCATTAGGAGATCGAGTTGTGATCAAGAAAGTAGAGGCGCAAGAGAAGACTAAAAGTGGTATAGTACTTCCTAATTCAGCGCAGGAAGCTCCACAATTGGCAGAAGTATTGGCCGTTGGCTCAGAGATATTAGGAGATGACGCTAAAAAGGATGAAATAAAAGTTGGAGATAGAGTTATCTTTTCAAAATACGCTGGAACTGAGATTAAAATAGAAGGCAGAGAAGTTACAATACTAAAACTTAATGAGATATTAGCAGTAGTAGAATAATATATTAACTCAATTTGGGAGGCGAATGACATGGCTAAAGAAATAAAATTTAGAGAAGATGCTAGAAAATCAATGGAAATTGGTATAAATAAATTAGCAGATACAGTGAAAGTAACGCTTGGACCTAAGGGTAGAAATGTTGTTTTGGACAAAAAATTTGGAGCACCTTTAATTACAAATGATGGTGTTACTATTGCAAAAGAAATAGAACTAGAAGATGCATACGAAAATATGGGAGCTCAACTAGTAAAAGAAGTAGCTACAAAGACGAACGATGTAGCTGGAGACGGAACTACTACAGCGACTCTTTTAGCACAGGCTATCATAAGAGAAGGACTCAAAAACGTTGCAGCAGGTGCAAATCCTATGATCGTGAAAAAAGGTATCCAAAAAGCTGTTGAACTTGCTGTAAATGAAGTTCAAAATATATCATTAGAAGTTAAAAATAAAAATGAAATAGCACAAGTTGCTAGTATTTCAGCTGCAGATGAAGCTATTGGAGAATTGATAGCAAATGCTATGGAAGTAGTTGGAAATGATGGAGTAATCACAGTAGAAGAAGCTAGAACTATGGGTACTACACTTGAAACCGTTGAAGGTATGCAGTTTGATAGAGGATATTTATCACCATATATGGTAACAGATACAGACAAGATGGAAGCAAATCTTGAAAATCCATATATATTGATTACGGACAAGAAGATAAATAATATACAAGATGTACTACCTGTGTTAGAACAAATAGTACAGCAAGGTAAACCACTTTTGATAATAGCTGAAGATATAGAAGGTGAAGCATTAGCTACATTGGTAGTTAATAAATTGAGAGGAACATTTAATTGTGTGGCTGTAAAAGCTCCAGGATTTGGTGATAGAAGAAAAGAAATGCTTAGAGATATAGCTATACTTACAGGTGGAGAGGTTATATCAGAAGAATTGGGATACGATATCAAAGAAGCTAATTTGATGATGCTTGGACAAGCAGCTAGTGTCAAGATAGACAAAGACAACACTACTATAGTAAATGGTGGTGGAAATGAAGAATCTATTAAAGAGAGAGTTAGACAAATAAAAGTTCAAATCGAAGAGACAACTTCTGACTTTGATATGGAAAAACTTCAAGAAAGATTAGCAAAATTATCTGGTGGAGTTGCAGTTATAGAAGTTGGTGCGGCTACTGAAACGGAGCTAAAAGAAAGAAAACTAAGAATAGAAGATGCACTTGCAGCTACTAGAGCGGCTGTTGAAGAAGGTATAGTTCCTGGTGGTGGAACTGCACTTGCAAATGCTATATCTAAAGTTAGAGAATTGGCAGCAGAGCTTCAAGGTGATGAAAGAACAGGTGCGAAAATAGTGGCTAGAGCATTAGAAGAGCCAGTTCGTCAAATTGCTGAAAATGCAGGTTTAGAAGGATCTGTAATTGTAGAGAAGGTAATGAATAGCGAAGTAAGAGTAGGATTTGATGCACTAAACGAAGAGTATGTTGATATGATACAAAAAGGTATTGTTGACCCAACAAAAGTAACTCGTTCGGCACTTCAAAATGCAGCATCAGTAGCGGCTATGGTTCTTACTACAGAAGCAGCTGTAGCAGATATAAAGGAAGATGAACCAGCTATGCCACCTATGGGCGGAATGCCAGGAATGATGTAGAATAGAGAACTAATTAACCAATGAAATATAAAATTTGAAGAAAAGTGCATTGAAAGCTTAGGTCATATTAGTATGATTTAGGCTGAAATGCGCTTTTTATTTTGAGAAATTTACTAGAAATGTGCTAAATTTGGGCATTAGAAAGCAGCTACCGGGAAACGATAGCTGCTAGAATGGTGTTACATTAAATCGGTCTTATACTCGATTTAAAGGACTATATCGAACAAACTCGAATCTCCGACATCCTTTTGGCGGCGGGACATCGAAGCTCAATTATCAAATATGGGTGATTTTATGGCGGATAAATACTAAATCTCATAAAGCATCAACCAACGGGAGTGAACCGTTCCTATTAAAAGGAGTGTTTAGCTTAAAATCACTTCTTTCCAATACCATTCGATTCTTTCATGGCTTAAAAGGCACGCAAGGTTTTAAAAAGATAGGTCGAAATAAATTCAATGATTCGATTTAGACATTTAATCATCATAAATGATATGCTCTGATATTTTCCTCGACTCTAATTCTATCATATCAATCATGATTTTGAAAGAAATAAAATTAGAAGAACGGGTGATAACATTTACAACTTCTAACTACTGGAAAAAACAAATGTCTATAACGTAAAAAATACTTTGATTATATTCTATTGACAAGGGTAGTTAATAATGTTAGTATGTAGAAAACTAAATACTAAGAGATTAGATTACTCATATATGTCTTGGGATAGGGCCGAGATGTTTCTACCAGATGACCTTAAATTATCTGACTATGGGGAAAATTTGTCGTACGCGTATATTTTCCTCTGAAAGTGTGCGCTTTTTTTGTACTTTTTTAATCGAATGTATAGAAAATGGGTATAGTTCAGAGAGAAAGACCAATATGAGTGATCTTTACTTTAAATGTTTTCAGGAGGTTGTTTAATGGAAAAGTTCTTAAACGAAGGGTTGACGTTTGATGACGTACTTCTAGTACCAGCAAAATCAGAGATATTACCAAAAGAGGTTACTTTAAAAACGCAGTTGACAAAAAAGATTACGCTTAACATACCAATTATCAGTGCGGGTATGGACACAGTGACAGAATCAGCTATGGCTATAGCTATGGCGCGTGAGGGTGGAATTGGAATTATCCACAAAAACATGTCAATTGAGCAGCAGGCATTAGAGGTAGACAAGGTTAAGAGATCAGAGCATGGAGTTATTACAGATCCATTTTATCTATCAGCAGATCACAATGTAGAAGATGCATTAGATGTGATGAGAAGATATAGAATTAGTGGAGTACCTATCGTAGATGCTGATATGAAATTAGTTGGGATTATTACGAATAGAGACGTGAGATTTGTACAGGATACTTCAATCAAAATTGAAGATGCTATGACAAAAAATCCACTTATCACTGCTAAAGTTGGAGTATCTATGGAAGAAGCTCAAAAAGCTATGGCAGAGCATAGAATAGAAAAATTACCTATAGTAGATGAGAATGGAAAACTTTCAGGACTTATCACAATTAAAGATATAGAAAAAGCAATAAAATATCCTAATTCAGCTAAGGATGAGAACGGAAGATTGTTAGCTGGAGCAGCAGTAGGAGTTACAGCAGACTTGATGGATAGAGTAAAAGCACTCTATGAGTCAAAGGTAGATGTTATAACAATCGATACAGCACATGGTCATTCCGCTGGAGTATTGAAGGCAGTTGCAAAGGTTAAAGCAGCTTACCCTGATTTACAAATCATAGCTGGTAACGTTGCAACTGCAGAAGCAACAGTAGATTTGATAAAAGCTGGAGCAGATGCAGTAAAAGTTGGTATAGGACCAGGTTCTATTTGTACAACTAGAGTAGTTGCAGGTGTTGGAGTTCCACAAATCACTGCGGTTTACAATTGTGCAGAGGCTGCTAAAGAATACGGTATTCCTGTAATTGCAGATGGTGGAATCAAATACTCAGGCGATATAGTTAAAGGATTGGCAGCAGGTGGTAGTACAGTAATGCTAGGTTCAATGCTTGCAGGAACACTTGAGAGCCCTGGTGAAGTTGAATTATTCCAAGGTCGTCAGTACAAAGTTTACAGAGGTATGGGCTCGCTTGGAGCTATGGCTCAAGGTAGTAAAGACCGTTACTTCCAAGAAGGAAATAAAAAATTAGTTCCAGAAGGTGTTGAAGGTAGAGTTGCTTACAAAGGACCAGTTGGAGATACTATATTCCAATTACTTGGTGGACTTAGATCAGGTATGGGATATTGTGGAACTGCTACTGTAAAGGATTTAGCAGAGCGCGGACAATTTGTTAGAATTACAGGAGCTGGCTTGATAGAAAGTCATCCTCATGATATCAATATTACAAAAGAAGCACCAAACTATTCGATTAAATAGGAGGATGAGAGCGTGGAAAATATGATTTTGATTTTTGATTTTGGTGGACAATATAGCCAATTAATCGCAAGAAGAGTAAGAGAAGCTAAAGTGTACTGTGAGATAGTACCTTACACTATAAGTTTAGAAAAGATAAAAGAAAAGAATCCAAAGGGAATTATATTCTCAGGTGGTCCAAATAGCGTTTACGCAGAGAACGCACCTAAAGTAGACATGAAACTTTATGAAATGGGAATTCCAGTACTTGGAATTTGCTATGGATTACAACTGATGGCAGTTGGTTTCGGTGGTACAGTAGAGAGAGCAGAAGCGAGAGAATACGGCCGAATGGCTTTAGACTATAAAAAAGACAGTGACTTATTTAAAGGCTTTGAAAAAGAAATAGAATGCTGGATGACTCATACTGACTTTGTCAAGGAACCTCCTCAAGACTTTGAAATCATTGCTAGTACAGAGAGCTGTCCAGTTGCTGCTATGTCAAATGCAAAAAAGAAACTTTATGGACTTCAGTACCATCCAGAAGTAGAGCATACACAAGATGGTTACAAAATGATTCAAAACTTCTTATTTGAAGTTTGTGGATGTGAAGCAAACTGGGATATGGGAGATTTTGCAGAAGAAACTATAAAATCTATAAGAGAACAAATTGGCGATAAAAAAGCTATTTGTGCACTTTCAGGTGGAGTTGATTCATCTGTAGCAGCTGTCCTTGTTCACAAAGCTATAGGTAAGAACCTTACTTGTATATTTGTAGACCATGGTCTTCTTAGAAAAGATGAAGGCGATCAAGTTGAGCAAATATTCAGCGAGCAATTTGACATGAATCTTATCAGAGTTAATGCTCAAGAGCGTTTCTTATCTAAGTTAGCTGGTGTAACAGATCCAGAGACAAAAAGAAAAATAATCGGTGAAGAATTCATCAGAGTATTTGAAGAAGAAAAATACAAATTGAGAGATGCAGACTTCTTGGTTCAAGGAACTATATATCCAGACGTGGTAGAGAGTGGAACTGATACAGCTCAAACAATCAAATCACATCACAATGTTGGAGGACTTCCAGAAGATGTTGATTTCGAACTTATCGAACCACTTAACCTATTATTCAAAGATGAAGTTCGTGAAGTTGGTAGAAAAATTGGTATTTCAGAAGAGTTAGTTAGCAGACAGCCATTCCCAGGACCGGGACTTGCTATTCGTGTAATGGGCGAAATCACAGAAGATAAGCTTGCTATACTTAGAGAGGCTGACTGGATTTATAGAGAAGAAATCAGAAAAGCTGGACTTGATAAAGAAATCTGGCAATACTTTGCAGTTCTTCCAGGAGTTCGCTCTGTTGGAGTTATGGGAGATGAGAGAACTTATGCTCATGCAATAGGACTTAGAGCAGTTACTAGTTCAGATGGTATGACATCAGACTGGGCTAGAATACCTTACGATGTCTTGGACAAAATTTCAAGAGAAATCGTAAACAGAGTAGAAGGGGTTAATAGAATAGTGTATGATATCACTTCTAAGCCACCTTCAACAATCGAGTGGGAGTAATACATCCACATCAGGATGTTTACTATATATTAAGCTTTCGTAGAT
>JAOAQY010000147.1 GCA_025210965.1 Tissierellales bacterium | reverse complement strand
TCTATAAGGGGCTTTGCCTCCATAGCTTCTTTGAAAATCTCCATCAAAAACGAATTATCTTTGTAATTATAATCTAAAGTTTTTTCTCCCATAGACAAAAATCTTCACCTCCAAATATTTTTGATACTCATTATTTGCAAATATCATAGTAAATTAAAATCCATTTGTTAATCTAATTTTTTTATTTGCAAATTTATTCAAATCTTACCATAATTTTAAACCCTTATGTAGATATATTAAAAATGTACATAAGAAATGCAAGAAAATATTGATTCATAAAAAACTCAAATTATCAGATTCGTGCACAAATGTTCTGATAATTTTTCAATTACGATTATTCGCGGTGAAATTATTACCTCTCGCGTAAAAAATCTAGATTATCTGACATCAGAACTACATAATCTCGTTTAAAATTTCATTGCAAACATCATTTTCACTTTACAGCGTAAAGTATTTTTTCAGCGCATAACAAAACACCCCCTGCAGTAAACAATTATATTACTTCAACTGTCCACTACAAGGGGTGCATATTTCTACTACAAAATCACTCTCTAAAACTTTAGAGCTAAAAAAAAATAGTGAAAAATAAATCCCTCACTATATAGAAACGTAAATACTTTCTAATTTGTAAACCTCAATTTCAAAAAAAATAAAAAAATTTAAAAACCCCAGAAATAAACTGGGGTTTTGATCTATTTATTCATATTTTCTAAGTTTCTTATCTATGTGAAACAACAAAATTCCGACATACTCTTTTAATTCAACATTATTTTGATTTTCATATCCTCTTTTCAATCTTCTGAGTAAAGTTTCTGCACTTTCACCTGGTCTTAGTTCTTTACGTATCAATGATTTTAAACTATATAAAGCATCTTTTCGATTTCTCTTCAAATACCCCTCTTCACAATTCAAATTTAAAATTTCATTTATATCATTGTCATATGTCTCATCAGTAGAAAAAATAGTCCCATCATTTCTATACTCTATAGTTCCCATACAAGCCTGACTTAAAGGATTAATAGTCATTGATTTGTTTCCTTTTCTAGTATCACACGTAGTTTTTCTATATGGCTGCCCTTCATTGCCTTTACATACCGCTAGTAAATTCGTATACTCTAATTCATTGTCATCATTTCGAGCCCTAAAATGCTCAATCTTGACATTTCCGTCATCTTTTATTCTACTCATACAATATGCACACAAATATTTTTGTTCTTGAAGCAACGATTCTCTAAGCTCTTTTTTTACATTTTGATCCATATCATCAAACTTTGAATTTCTTGAATTCCTATATTGTGCAAATCTAGCTGGTTCTCCACTTTTATTTATATATATCATAGCTACATGCCCTCAAAATCTAGATATACCTGCGCCTTAACTACATCCGAATCATGATCCCCAAGTATATCTCTCATTTTTCCTAGTATTGTTCCCGCTTTATCTATATCAGAATCATCTATTGCTAAATAAAAGTTTTCAATCAACTTCTTCACTTCAGAAGGTCTTACATCAGAAGCCATTATCTCCGCTAGTATACTTCCTACATCACGTCCATAAGTATTGTTTGATGGTCTATATAGTTTATGTTCATCTAAAATCCAAATATTCTCCTTCGGAACATTTGCAACTATACTCGGTGAATGAGTTGTAAACACAAACTGAACTTCTTTGAAAATAGATGTCAAATCAGATATTATTTTCTTCTGCCACTCTGGGTGCAAATGCATATCCACCTCATCTATCAAGACAATTCCTGGTGTTTTCAAAACATCACCTAAAAGCTGTGGATTCAATATAGCCATCCTATACGCTATATCTGCAACCATACTTAAAACACCTTTTATCCCATCACTTAATGATTTCATAGGCAATTTTTCAAGGCGTTCATCGTTATGCTTCATAACTATCTCTATCTCTTCACTATTAACATCGTATATAAAATTCACACTAGTCAAACTATCATCTGCGCTCAAATAACACTTACTCATTGCACTCTTAACCGCTTCAAGTTCTGGTACTGTCTCTCCTGTTTGCAATTGTATATATGTCATTTTTTCAAACCATTTAATCATCAATTTCTCATTAGATGCCACATCAAGCGAATCAACATAGCCAACAGTTCTATTTATATCTATCTTTTTAGATTTACTTTTCTTGCTCTTCTTTTGCATCCAAAGACGACCTGTTCCATAATACGCTACTAATGGCAATATACAACTATCATCGCCTTCTCGAACCATTTTCTGATAGCTATATCCAATATCTCTAATAGCCTTAGCATCAGCTATAGTAGTTTTCCTCTTCTCTCCATTTAAAGACCTCTTCCAATTAACTCTACTACCATTTATATCCGCAGTCGCTATGATATCAACTGGAAATTGTCTTTGACTCTCTACATTGCTACCCATTTTGTAAACCTTGTAATGCGCATCATCTATATGTATTCCCTCAGGTGAAATATTGTCAAAACCGGATAAATAACTTCCCATAGCAAGTGATATCGCATCCAAAATAGTAGATTTTCCCGAACCATTAATCCCAATAAATACTGTATAATCATCATCTAAATTTACTTTCAACTCTTCAAAACATCTAAAATTTCTCATCTCTATATCTTTAATCTTCACAACTTCACCTTCTTTTATATAAATATAATTAGATTCCAATTACCTAATTATATCACAAATGCCCATATGTGAACTGCTCGGCATTGAAATGCCGAACAGCTATTGAGAACTAATGCCCAGTGAAAAATAAATCCCTCACTATATAGAAACGTAAATACTTTCTAATTTGTAAACCTCAATTTCAAAAAAAATAAAAAAATTTTAAAAACCCCAGAAATAAGCTGGGGTTTTGATCTATTTTCTAATAAGACTTGCTCTAACCTGCATAGGATCACTCTCCATTATACCATCGTGATAAACACTGAGCACATCGCCCACCTTGACCTCCGACATATTTAGCTCTAGATAACAGCTACTAGCATCTACCGTATACGCAGCTCCATTAGCTCCGCCCATATCAAGTATCATATGACCCTCTTCACTTCTAGCTATACCATTAACCACTAAATCAAGCTTCGTATCCTCATTGTAAATATCAAACACACTCGCTTCATCATCTGGTGAGAAAGAAAAATAGTAAAGACTCACATT
>JAOAQY010000146.1 GCA_025210965.1 Tissierellales bacterium | reverse complement strand
CGTTTCAATAATTTGATCCTTAGCATTCGGTACGTGGTTTGATGGTGTTGGAGGAATATATGGCTCTGGATTTGGTTTAGGTTTTGGTTCAGGCTTTTCTTCTTTTTTGTCTATAATTTTATCTATATCAACATTTTCGCCCTTTTCATCCTTTGCCTCTATCTTTTCCTTTGACTTTTCATCTACCTTTTCAATCTTAGCATCCTTTTTTGTTATCAATTTAAAAGGCTTTTTTGCCTCTATTTCCGACACCTTTGTATCTAATTCCACTTCAGCATTTTCAGCGTCCATAGTGATCTTTCCTTCTATTCCACCCTCAGCATTTTCACCAGCGCCTTCTATCTTGATTTTCCCTTTTTCTTCTGTCTTTATAACCAAATTACCCCTTAACTTTTTTCCGTTCAAATCTATGTCAACTAATTTAGTTATTTCTAGAGATTCCTCTCCTAAATCTATTTCTTTTTTTAATTCAATCTTGTCAACTAATTTATCATTAAATAAACTTTCAATATCCTCTCTAGTCGAAACTAATGCCGTTCCTTTTTCATCATCAACGTTATCGAATCTTATTTCGAGGTCTTTTTCTTTTACTAAATTTAACTCTCCAAGATTTTTCTTTTTTGAATCACTAATAACCAAACCATCTTCTATGTCTACAAATTGTTCGTTCGTAATTCCACTAATACTGTAATATATATCCTCAGCACTCATTATTGCTTCATTAATTTCATCTTTTAGAGAATCATTCTCTAAATCGTCCAACAAAAATACTTTTTGACCAATTATAACAGTATCTTGCGGTATAGCAAAGCCTGCAGCACTTGACAATAGCATTGATGCTGCTAGCGACATCGATATAATTTTCTTCCCCTTATTCATAATTTCCTCCCTATAATTAAATTTCTTTATTATCTGTTATACATATTCGCAGGTTCATTATACGTATCAGCCAAATTGTTTTCAACGCATATTACAATAAAAATATACAACATTACATTTTTAATACATTTGCGAACTTTAATTTACTTTTTCCGTATACTTACTTCATCTTAATAAACCGCCAATTCTTTTCGGATAATAATTATCATTAACCATTGACATTTATTCTCATTTAATATACACTTTTGACTCGAAGGAAGTAAAAAAATACATACAAATAAAAAAATAGTTTACAACGGAGGCGAATTTTATGAAATGGCTAAAATATGCAGCATTAAGTTTTTTAATAACAGGTTGTCTTTTCATCAGTGGTTGTGGCATGCAATCAGCTACGGATAGCAGTGGTTCCTTAAATCCCGGCACTAATGAATCTTTAGTAGTTAAAGAAAGCACCTCTGCTGATATTAATTCACAGAACGAAAAAGAAACAACAGTAAATTATGATGGAAAACCAGGTAAAATCACAGTATACATATCTGGACCCACTCCTATGCTTGAAGCTCTTGAACAAAATTTTGAAGAATCTCGCGGCGATGTCGTTGATTTTCTACATCTTGGCTGTGGACCTCTTAGACAAAAAGTTTGGACAGAAAAGGAAGCTGGACAAATCCAAGCAGATGTAGTCTGGGGATCTGATCCACTTATGTACATCAAGCTAGCAGATGCAAACGCTTTAGAAAAATATAAACCAAATGGTTACGATTCTCTAAATGAGGAATACAAAATTGGAGATAATTACTATACCATTGCTAGTGAACGCTACGGAGTCATACTTTACAATTCCGATAACGTAACTGGTAAAAAAATTCCTAAATCATTTGCTGATTTAGAAAAAATAGATTGGAATGGTAGCTTAATACTTGCAGATGCAACTCAATCCTCCACAGCTCTAGCTTTAACATCTGCACTTTATGAACTGAGTGGAAATAATTTTGACTATTTAAGTACTCTGAATTCAAACAATCTATTTTTAACTAAAAAAAATGGAGAAGTATCTACAAAAATAGCCTCAGGTGAATTTGACGGAGGAATTGCACCTCATGATGGGGCAATTAGAATATTAAAAAAAGCAAAAAAAGAAGGCTATACTCTACCTATAAAAATAGCTTGGCCTAATGAAGGTGCTCTTGCAATTCAAAGACCCATAGCTATAATAGAAAATCCAGCTCGTCCTGCTGAAAATGAAACTATAGCTCGCGAATTCGTAGATTTTATAATTTCAAAAAAAGCTCAAACTATAACAACTAAATTTGGATTTATAAGTGTTAGAAGCGATGTTGAACTGCCATTAGGTATTCCAGATAATGTCAAAGTTCTACCAATAAATTGGAGAAAGGCAAGTGAAAATGAAGATGCTCTTAGATCAGAATTCAAAACAATCATGCAAAACAAATAATATTTGCTTAAATAATTCTATTTCTAAGCACAAAAATCATAAATTACGGTCTGCTAGCCAGACCGCTTCTTTTATTTTGTTATTTATTTTAATAGGACTTTTAATCATCTATCCCTTGAGTTTACTTATCATACGAAGTCTGAGCATAGATGGTAATTTTAGCATCTCTAACTATATGAGTATATTAAAAGATTCTGGAAGTTACATAGCTGTAGGACACACCTTATATGTAGCGATTGGAGCTTTTCTGTTAACTAGTTTGTTTGGTGGTAGCATGGCTTGGTTAGTTACTAGAACAGATTATCCATTCAAAAAAATCGTCGATAAACTCTGCTTTTTGACATTTATAATACCATCATACATATTGGCAATTTCTTGGATAGAAATCTTCGGCCGAAATGGTTTTTTGAGTAAATTATTGAAAAGTACAAGCTTGATAGATCAATATACTTTTTCACCATATTCACTTGGCGCTGTAATAATTGTATTGTCAATTCACTTATATCCACTTATGTATATGTCTATCAAAAATGCATTTATGACATTAGATCCAAGCCTTGAACAAGCTGCTATACTATCTGGTGCTAGCAGACTTAAAGCTACACTTACAATTAGCCTCCCTCTGATAGCACCTAGTTTCATATCCGTTGGACTTTTAATCTTTAGCAGAACCATGGCAAACTTTGGTGTAGCTGCAGTTTTAGCACTACCTGTTGGTAAAGAAGTCCTAACTACTAGAATTTATAGTACTCTGACAAATTTGGAAATAAACCAAGCTATAGCTCTCTCAATCATTCTAGTAGCTCTTTCTGGGACTATTTTTGTAGTTCAGCAAAGAAAATTACACAACATGAAATTTACTACTCAAACGTCAGAATCTCAAAAACCAAAACTCTTACCACTTGGCAAACTTAAACTTCCCGTTATCATTATCGTAGTAACATTTCAGTGCTTGACTACTGTAATTCCATTGATATCAATTATTTCAGCTTCATTTCTAAAAAGGTGGGGATTGTCATTTACATTAGACCACCTAACTCTAAATAACTATAAAGCTTTAATATTCGACCATCCTCTCATGCTAACTGCCCTAAAAAACAGTCTTCTTTATGGCGCTCTAGCAGCTAGTTTTGCAGCATTATTGGCTCTACTAATAGTAAGTTTAAACACTACTAGTAATTCAAAATTAGGAAAATTGATGGAAATGATAGCCTGCTGGCCAATGGCTTTCCCAAATATAGTTCTCGCAGTTGCTGCCACTTTAGCATGGACTAAGCCACCACTTAAATTTTATGGGACTCCCTGGATATTGATAATAACTTATACAACATTATTTCTCCCAATAGCTATAAAAAATATATCTGGACTAGCACAAAATCAAGATCCCACACTGGAACAAGCTGCCATACTTTGTGGAGCTAGTCCTATAAAAGCTTTCAAGGATATCACATTTCCTATGTTGCTTCCAGGTGTAAAATCCGGCTGGATACTAGGATTTATAATATCTCTCAGAGAAATTCCCATAGCATTATTACTATACTCTGCTGGTACAGAAACCTTAGGAATACTACTTTTTGGTCTTCAATCAAGTTCATATGGTTTAGAAATGACATCAACTCTAGCAGTGGTGATAATAGTACTAACTGGATTTTTAAAAGTCCTAGCATCTAAAATGAAAACCTTCAAAGGAGGGCAATAATATGAGTCAGACTTTACTTGAAATGAATAGAATTTGGAAGAACTACGGCGATACAAAAGTTCTCAGTGGTTTCTCTATGGAAGTTCAAAAAAATGAAATATTGGCAATAGTAGGACCTAGTGGTTGTGGAAAAAGCACTCTTTTGTCATGCATATCTGGACTTGAATCTCCTGATCACGGTAAGATAAAACTGAGCGGCATTCCAATATATTCAAAAAAATGCCTAGTGCCACCAGAACAGAGACAAATCGGGATGGTATTTCAAAACTATGCCCTCTGGCCACACAAAACCGTATTTGAAAACATAGCTTACCCATTGAAAATTAGAAAACAAAAAAAATCATTTATAAAAAATGAGGTGTCAAAATATTTAAAAATCGTTAGACTAGAAGGTTTTGAATCTAGATACCCACACCAACTAAGCGGTGGTCAGCAGCAAAGAATAGCTCTAGCTAGAGCTCTTATAATGTCACCTAAATTACTTTTACTAGATGAGCCGCTTTGCAATCTTGATGCTCATCTTCGCGAAGCTATGCAATCCGAAATCAAAAAACTACGTGATGAGCTTGACCTGACGATAGTTATAGTAACTCACGATATGCATGAAGCCGAGAGACTTGCAGATAGGGTTATAACATTATAATATTAGAAATCAATCCAAACAAAATAATGTAAATTAGTACTTTAACAAAAAGGCCAAGAGAGTTAACATTTTAAAGGTTAACTCTCTTGGCTTTAAAAGCAATACATAACTCATTAACATTATGATAAATAATTGTTTTAGTTAATTCTTTATTCGAGAATATTATCTTCATCAAAACGTTTAGCAAAAATAATATAATTATCTCCTAGAAGAGCGATTTGATACTTTGTATAATTCCATGCACGTTCTTCAAAATACTCTGAATGAGTCCCATCGTTATTTGGTATAATTCTATTTTCAATAGCTCTTATATCTAATACCATATTTTTAGCTATTCTATTTTTGTCATCTATCAAATCTACTATCGCCACATTTTCATTAATAAATTTTATACTCTCAAATTCCAATAATTTTGTTTTAGTTCTGTTAGAATCTTTTACGGGTTGAAATTCTAATATTGCCAAATTAGAATCTGTATAAAATATAACCTCATCTCCAATTTCTAATATTTTTTCAACTCTATCAATTAACACATTTTGTGGCACATAAGTTTCTACACTTTGACCATTTTCTTGAAATACTAGTACATACCTCGAATCTACAACTCCCATTTTTAAAAGCTTCCCTCTATGAAAATCTAAAGATTCAAAACATGGAAAAATTTCATCAAATTTTATCAAACTATCACAACTATAATAATCCTTTAATAGAATTCCTCTAGCGCTCTTGTTTGGATTATATAACTCGTATATGTTTATTTTCTCTTTTTCAAAGGTACCATTTTTTTTAAGCCAATAATTTTCTTCTGATAGGAGTTCAGATATATTACCATTTATTATATAACTTTCTTCTCCAATCCCATGCTTCAGATCTGAATAAGAATAATTGATTCTAATTATATTTTTTGCAGGTCCAATTTCAGCATTAAAATATATCAAATCACCCACATTTAATTCACTAAAATTACTATTTCTAAGTTCATTTGAATTAAAATATCCAATACTATCATCAATTAAACTTATTTCACTCTGTTCGTACATTTTAGTTTTTGAATTCACCGCTACAACATTTCGACCACCATCAGCTAAACCAACTTCTATAAGTGTATCTCCTTTATTCGTTTCTGCTGCTTTGAATCCTAAAGTAGTTCTTGAACCAAGAACCATACCAACTCTCATATTATAAATATCTATTCCTTTATTTACCAAATCTAGAACTGGTACAAGTTCCACTTTACTAACTTCATGTGTACTCTCATCAATATTCCTAACACCATAAAATTTTCCTAAAGCATATCCTACCTCAACTATATCTCCAACTTTTATATTTCCTATTTTGCAAGTTGATTTATCAATATTAAGCGCAAATGTATTTTTAGGATTATATTCTCCAGCATTGACTTTATTTATATCCAAAATATTTCTACATGTAAACAACCACCTTGAACCTTCCATCTTTACTAATTGGTATACTTCATAGTTTCTAATATTGTCATCTAAAATATCATACACCTCAATTGGTTTTTGTCCTTCATATTTCAATCTCATCCAAACCAATTGATCCGAATATTGCTTATTTGTATTACTTGATTGATTTTCTATAAACCCAAGTTTTTTCAGCCTGTTTTCATCAATATTCAATGGTAAATAAAATATTTCATTATTTTTAGTACTTATTTTCACCTTAGTTATCCCATTACTAGCATTCCCGATATCCCATTCTTTAACCACTACAGCCATATCTCTATAATTTTTATCTAATGTAATTCCTAAAGGCTCTCTTCCCATAGTAAAATACTTTAGATTCGTTTCTTCACTGTATCTAATAAGAGCATCTACACATCCCTCTTCATTCAATACAATTTTATAATATCCATTCTCAACAACTCCAGATTTATTTTGTTCTACAATTTGCCTAAATCGCTCACTAGTTTTTATTTCAAATAAATCTTCTAAACCTCTATATTTTTTAGATTCGCCATTTTTAAAATCGAATATACACTTTCCCTCTTTATAAGACGTCAAATAATACAGATTACTATAGTCCGTTACGCCTACTTCCTCTAAAGACACTACTACTAATGCATTTTCTACTCTATTTATTATAGCTCTATATATGCTTTTTTCTGCATTTCTATTGTTTTGAAGTCTATCAACTATTTTCTCAATATCCATTGCAAGTTTTTTATCTCTAACTTCAAATACCTCAGAATTTTTATTAAAACTGATTGTGTCAGTTCCAATAATTACTTTTGCCTTAAATCTTAAGATTTCTGGATTATATCCTAAGCTTTTAGTATTTTCCAAAACATAATCTATACTTTCTCCATTTAAAATCATATACCTAATGGAATCGTCAGCCTCCGCTAAACTGCTTCCTCCTAAAATAATACATCCAAAAATCAAGCTGCAAATAAATTTTAAAAAAAGACCTGTATCCTTCATAATTTTTTATCCCCTTTAACATCATTGGCACTACCACTTACTATTCTACTATTCTCACAACATCCTTTTCACTCATTATATATACTAACTCAACGTTAGCTTTTTCATCTAATTTTACATTTACATAATCTCCAACATGCAATTCTTCTGATGAAACTTCATCAAATACAGGTGCCGAATCTAATACCTTAAATTCTTTTAAAACAGAATTCTGCACCGCTATATGCTTCTCATCATCTAATCTGTAGTCTCCCATCTCTAGTTTCAACTTTAGTCCATTTATTTCTTTTACCCTGTATATAGTGCTATTTTCTTTCGCAAATGGTTTGTAATAAGGTTTGATAGAGCTTATAATGCTCTGTCCATCATTTGTCTTTCTGTACTTTGCAACAACTATATCTTTAGAGTCTACTCCTGCTGATTCTAAATTCAATCCATCTACAAATATTCCTTCAGATTGTTTTTCATTTTTTCTAGCAATAGTCACCTCTCCATCATCAGGTCCATCTATCACAAGCATAATAGCTTCTCTCTCTTCGCTTAACTTCTTTCTTGCCATTACTACATTTAGCAAATAGTCTTCATTTTGTGTTTGCTTTATTAGAACGGCTTCGATATCTTCTTTGAATATATCGTTAAATTCGTCTAAATCTACGCTAAAAAGCTCACCACGCACCAAAATTTCATCTTCAATCTTATAAACTTGTCCAGCATCGGTAACAAAATTATCATCAACTATTTTACCTTTAATTCCTCTTTCACCTGATCGTATTGCAATTATAGAGCTTATTTCTTTATTATCATCATCTTCTACGATTGCAGCAAAATATCCCTCTTCGTCCTCTCTATCATCTAGCGTAGCTGCATCAATTTGCTCTAAATCATATTCTAATTTTAGCTCATCTATATTCTTTTCAGATATATCAACTACTGACTCATCTCTATCTTTCACTCTAAGGTCATAGAATTCTATTCCTTGGTACTTTTGATTATATCTTATGTCTGAATTACTTGATAAATTTTCAAATCTGAAGTTAATCATTCCATCATATTCATCAGCTATTATATTTTCTACAATTCCTAAACCTAATTGATTCTCGTAATTATCACTATCTGCAACTATTTCATAACTTTTTAGAATCACATCATCTCCAATATCGCTATCTGCAAGTATAGCTTTTATCCTTATATCGGAATCATTCGATTGCTCTTTTAGCTTTTCAAACATCTCTTTATTTGTAGTATTTACTTTGAATATATTAGAATTCTCATCTGATACATATATAGCTTTTTGATCTACCTTATCAAATGATTTAATTTTGAGTACCTCTTCATAATCAGCATCAACTTCATATAAATCATATGCTAAAAGCTTATCCCCACTATAGTATGCTAGCACATCCTCTGTTCTAGAAAATCCTT
>JAOAQY010000145.1 GCA_025210965.1 Tissierellales bacterium | reverse complement strand
TGAGCTAAAAGTAAAGGGATATCCATTTAAAGGGTATTTATCTTGCGTGAATTCTATAGAGAATTATTACAATACAAATAAGGATTTATTAAGCATAGCGAATGCAAATGACTTATTTGGGAGAAATGGAAAGATATATACAAAAGTTATGGATGCTCCATCTACTAAGTATACAGATAAAAGCTGCGTAATGAATTCGCTAATAGCAAATGGTTGCATTATAGAGGGAACGGTAGAAAATTCGGTTATATTTAGAGGAGTACATGTAAAAAAAGGTGCGATTATTAGAAATAGTGTAGTGTTGCCAAATGTTGAAATTGGAGAAACTACTAGTTTAAATTATGCTATTGTTGATAAAAATGTAAAAATTACAGATAAGAAGATGTTATTTGGAGCAGAGAGTAGTTTATTTGTAATTAAGAAGAATTCAGTACTATAGGAGGCTATACAGATGAAGGTTTTATTTGTTTCTGCTGAAGCATTGCCTTTTTCAAAAACTGGTGGGCTAGGAGATGTTGCGGCATCTCTTCCTAAAGCTCTGCGTCAAGAGAATATAGATGCGCGAGTAATGATTAGTAAAAGCTTTGATTTAGCAGATAATATACGAAAAAAAACAGAGCGATTGAGTGAATTTGAAGTACCAGTAGGATGGAGAAAAAAGTATACAGGATTGCTTAAGACATCGTACGATAGTGTGCCATACTATTTGATTGACAATGAATACTATTTCAAAAGGGATGGATTGTATGGTTACTATGATGATGGTGAGCGTTTTGCTTATTTTTCAAGAGCTGTTCTAGAATCTATAAAACATTTAGATTTTAAACCAGATGTAATACACTTTAATGATTGGCATACAGCTATAATTCCATTTTTGCTTAAAGAACAATATCAAAACCAATCAGAGTATAAGGATATCAAAACTGTATTTACAATACACAATCTTAAGTATCAAGGAGTTTTTGGAAAAGAAGTATTGGGCGAATTATTAAATGCAGGTGAAAGGTATAAATACAATCAGGCGCTCGATTTTTATGGGGATGTGAACTTTATAAAAAGTGGAATTTATTATGCAGATAAAGTGACGACTGTTAGTGAAACTTATTCTAAGGAGATACAATATCCTTTCTTTGGAGAAAATTTAGATGGGGTTTTAAGAGATCAAAACTACAAATTGCAGGGCATTACAAATGGATTAGATTATAGTTTATATCATCCAGGTAAAGATTCTAAAATTCATAAAAAATTTGATAGGAGGTCTCTAAGAAGTAAAAAAGTGAATAAAATGTATTTGCAGGAAAAACTAGGGCTTAATCTAGGAGAAAGAATACCACTTGTAGCTATGGTTAGTAGATTAGTTGATATGAAAGGATTAGACCTCATAGAAAGAGTTTTTGAAGAACTAGTTGAAACTGGTGCTCAGTTTGTATTTCTAGGTACGGGAGATCCTTATTATGAGAATATGCTGAGATATTATGCTAGGAAATATCCAAAGTCTATTTCGGCAAATATAAAATTTGATACAGAACTTGCACATCAGATATATGCTGGTAGTGACTTGTATTTGATGCCATCGAAATTTGAACCTTGTGGATTGAGCCAATTGATAGCGATGCGCTATGGAAGTTTACCAATAGTTCGAGAAACTGGAGGTCTTAAGGATACAGTAACTCCATACAATCAATATACAGAAGAGGGAAATGGTTTTAGTTTTTCAACTTATAATGCACATGACATGCTATTTACGGTTCAAAGAGCAGTAAATTTATACAATAGAGATCAAATTAAATGGCAAAAAATTATACGACAAGCGATGAAAAAAGATAGCAGTTGGACACAATCGGCTAGACTATATAAGGAAATATATGAAGGGTTAGTTAAGCATTATGATTAAATTGTAAAGGGATGGTCCAAGTGATGATTAATAAAGAAGAGTTTAAAGAAGATTATATCAGACGTTTAAAAGCTAAAAGTGCCAAACCGATGGATGAAACATCGGTTTGGGATAGGTTTCATGCCCTGGGAAGTTTGACAAAAGAGTACTTAGCAGAGAATTGGTTAGATTCTTCTAAGTACTATTTTAATAATGATTTGAAACAAGTATATTATTTTTCAATGGAATTTTTAACGGGGAAATTTTTGAAAAATAATTTAGTTGCTATGCAAATGGAAGATATGACTAAAGAGGTTATGGATGAACTAGGATTCGACCTTGAAGAAATATACGAAATAGAGAAGGATCAAGGCCTTGGAAATGGAGGTCTTGGAAGATTAGCTGCTTGCTTTTTGGATTCTATGGCCGCATTGTCAATTCCAGGTCATGGCATTGGCATAAGATATAAATATGGATTATTTGAGCAAAAAATAGTAAATGGATATCAAGTAGAGTATCCAGATAGATGGCTTGAAAATAGAAATGTTTGGGAAGTTAGAAAAGCAGATAAAGCTGTAGAAGTAAAGTTTGGAGGCGATATCGAAGAAGTTTGGAAAGATGGAAGAATGGTATTTGATCACAAAAATTATGAGTCTATACTAGCTGTACCTTATGATATGCCTATTGTTGGGCATAAAAATAAAACGGTAAATACACTTAGGCTCTGGAGTGCAGAAACTCATACAAATGAATTTGATTTTTCGACATTTAGTAGAGGAGACTACATGAAGGCTTTTGAGCAAAAGCACAGTGTAGAGGCTATATCACAAGTATTGTATCCAAATGATACATATGAAGAGGGAAAAATCTTGAGATTGAAACAAGAGTATTTCTTTGTATCAGCAGGGGTACAAGGTATACTCAGAACATATAAGAAAAAAGGAAAATCTATAAAGCATATTGCAGAGTATGTCGCTATTCATATAAATGATACTCACCCATCTCTAGCTATACCAGAGTTTATGAGGATATTAGTAGATGAAGAGCATTTAGATTGGGATGAAGCTTGGCATATAACTACTCAAGTTATGAGCTATACAAACCATACGATAATGCATGAAGCTATGGAATGCTGGCCAGAACAAACATTTAAAGAGCTTTTACCTAGAATATATATGATAATTAAAGAAATAAATGAGAGATTTTGCAGTGAACTTTGGAAGGGAAAATTTGAAGGAGATTTAGAAGCTATAGAGCGAATGGCTATAATCGCCCATAACCAGATTAGAATGGCTTACCTTGCAATAGTAGGAAGTCACAGCGTAAATGGTGTGGCTCATCTTCACACTGAGATATTGAAATATAAAGAATTGAATGATTTTTATAAAGTCTACCCTTATAAATTTAATAATAAGACAAATGGAATAACTCATAGAAGATGGTTACTAAATTCAAACGAAGAGCTTTCTAAGGTCATAACAGATAAAATTGGTTCGGATTGGGAGAGAAATCCAACTATGCTAAGAAGACTTTTATCTTATAAAAATGATTTAGAGTTTCAGAATAAAATAGACGAAGCAAAATTTAGAAATAAAAAGAGATTAGCAGAATTTATAAAAATAGAAAATGGTGTAGATGTAGATCCAAATTCTATTTTTGATATTCATGTTAAAAGGCTTCACGAATACAAGAGACAGACGTTGAATGTACTTCATATAATGCATTTGTATAATGAATTGCTTGAAAATCCAGATTTGGACATACCTCCTAGAACGTTTATATTTGGAGCTAAAGCAGCGCCAGGTTATCATATAGCAAAGCAAATTATAAAATGGATTACTACACTAGCCGATAAGGTGAACAACGACAAGAGGATAAAAAATAAGATAAAAGTAGTCTTTTTAGAAAATTATGGGGTTTCATTAGCAGAAATGCTAATACCCGCAGCCGATGTCAGTGAGCAAATTTCCACAACTACTAAAGAAGCATCAGGAACTGGTAATATGAAATTTATGATGAACGGTGCAATTACTATTGCAACATTAGATGGAGCAAATGTCGAAATATTAAATGAAGTAGGTCAAGAAAATATAGTGACATTTGGTTTGACAGAACCAGAGGTATACAATTTATATGAGGTTCAGACATATGATTCACGCAAATTATATGAAGAAGATGAAAGAATTAAGTTAGTTCTCGATCAATTGGTTGATGGATTTTTTGATGTTTCAAGTGAAGAATTCCAGATTATAAGAGACAGTTTTTTGAAACATAATGATGAGTTTTTTGTTTTAAAAGATTTTGATTCATATGTAAAAGCTCAAACAAAAATTGGCGAATTGTATAGGGATAAACAAGAATGGACGAGGATGGCTATAACCAATATTGCTTGCTCTGGTAAATTTTCTAGTGATAGAACTATATTAGAATATGCATCTGGAATTTGGGATGTCGAAATGAGACCGAGGTGATAGATATGAATCAATATGATTACGAAGATCAATTGCTGGAGATAGAAGATTTTGGGTGTAAGTTCTGCAAAGAAAAAGTTGATTTTAAAGTTTGGGCACCAGATTGTGATAGACTTGAAGTTGCGATATATGAAAATGGAGAGGATATAAGGCGGCAAGTACATGCTATGAAGCGAGATAGCTATGGAGTGTGGACTATAGAGTTGGATGGAAATTATGAAAATAAATTCTACAACTATATAGTTTTCTATGAAGATAAACGCTATGAAATAGTTGATCCATATGCTAAAACAACTAGCATAAATAGTTTGCGAGCTATGATTGTTGATAGTGAAAAACTAAATCCAAAATGGTGGATAGATCATGAAAAACCAAAGAGCATAAAAGATGAAGAGGTTATTATATATGAAACTCATGTCAGAGATTTTACCGCACATGAAACATCAGGTATAAAAGAAAAAGGTAAATATTTGGGAATGGCAGAAAAAGGTACTAGTTTTGAAGGAATTTCTACTGGTATAGATCATCTTAAAGAATTAGGAATAACACATATACACCTTCTTCCAATAGCTGATTTCGCAACAGTCGATGAAAGAACTGAAGAATACAACTGGGGGTATGATCCGTTCTTGTACAATGTCCCTGAAGGGTCATATGTTACACATCCTATTGATGGATACAAAAGAGTGCTAGAGCTCAAAAAAATGATTAAAACCTATCATGAAAATGGAATAAGAGTGATATTAGATGTAGTTTATAATCACACATATTATTCGAAAACATCTAATTTTAATAGGTTAGTTCCAAATTACTATTATAGGCAAGATGAAAACGGTAATTTTTCAAATGGGTCGGGAGTTGGAAATGAGATAGCAACTGAGAGAAAAATGGTTAGAAAATATATAATAGATTCATTGGTTTACTGGTTAGAAGAGTATAAAGTCGATGGATTTAGATTTGATTTACTAGCTCTTTATGACAAGGTTACTGTAATGAAAATTTGCCAGGTGCTTAAAGCGAAAAAATCAGATATAGTTCTATATGGAGAACCTTGGACTGGTTCAGAAAGCGCCCTTCCATATGAGAAAAGGTTTTTAAGAGGGGATCAAAAAGGAGTAGGGATAGGAATATTTAATGATCACTTTAGAAATGCTGTACGAGGAGATAATGATGAAAATCACAATGGTTTCGTTTGTGGTAACTACAAACAGGTGTATGGAGTTTTAGAAGGTGTAGTTGGAGGTATTTTTTATAGTGGTAAAATACATGGGTTTACAAAGAAGTCGACGGAGAGTATAAATTATATAAGTTGCCATGATGATTTGATATTAGCTGATAGATTATCTGTAAACAGGCATTGTGATGAAAAGGAAAGTTTAATAAGGATTAATCTTCTTGCACTTGGGCTTTTATTGACTTCATTTGGGACTCCATTTTTACATGCTGGAACTGAGTTTATGCGAAGCAAAAAGTACGTGAGAAATTCCTATAATAGAGGAAATGAAATCAATGGAATTAATTGGAAAGACAAAAAATCACATGAAGCCTTTTTTGAGAGTGTAAAATGGCTTATACAATTTAGACAGGAAAGTAGGTTGTTCTTGAAAAGCGATGACAAAGACATAAAAAGGTTATTTGATTTTCAGATAATTGATGATCGAAAAGGAATCATAAGTTACACAATATCAAATGATATAGGCGATTGTTTTAGATTTATTCACAATTGTGAAAGTGAATATTTTGAATTAAAGAGCACAACTGAATATGAGGTTCTATTTGAAGGGAAACCATTGAAATCACCCACTTATATTGAAAAAAATACTTCATACAAAGCACAACCGCTTATGCTTACAATACTAAAAGAGGTTGCAAAAGATAGTTAAAACTTATATAATATTAAACAAGATTATTTTTGAGAATTTGTTTGGAGGAGAGCAAAATGAAAATTAGAAAGGCTCGGGTCGAGGACGCTGAAAAAGCGACGGAACTAATATGGACGGCCATAGAGCAGTGTGCTAATGCATTTGCAGGAAGTAATGACCCTGCAAAGATAAGTAAAAGATTGCAAGAACTATTTAAGGTTTCTTATAATAGAATGAGCTATGAAATTTGTACGGTTGTGGAAGATAAAGATAAAGTTATAGGGGCTATGATAACATATCCTGGCTGTGAGATGAAAGAACTAGACAAAAAAATTATAGAGCGTCTGAAGATAGAACATCCCAAAGGAACTCCAGGCTATGAAGAGTTTGTAATTCCAGTTATAGAGGCAAAAGAAACATTTGATGATGAGTACTATATAGATAGCTTAGCAGTTGATAAGGAATATCAAGGCAAAAAGATAGGTACTCATTTAATAAAATATGCCGAAGAAATGGCAAGAGAGAAAAACTATGATAAATTAGCTATTCTAGCTGAGGAAAACAATAATAGAGCATGCTCGCTCTATAGATATTTGGGATTCAAAGACGATTGCATACTGGTTATTGGTGGACACAGCTATAATCATCTAGTGAAGAAGATTTAGTGCTGATAGAGTACTAGATTGAAATTGGATTTTTGGAAATATTGGGATTAAAAAAGGTCTTGCTATCAAATTTTATTGGAATTTGAAAACAAGACCTTTTTAATTTCTATAGTATAGTTTAAATACTAAAGAATTCTTATCCGAAATATCTTTCTAAAAGACCTTTAAAAGCCATACCGTGTCTAGCTTCATCTTTGCACATTTCATGAACTGTATCGTGAACAGCATCTAGGTTTAGTTTTTTAGCAAGTGTAGCAAGTTCTTTTTTACCCATGCAAGCACCGTGCTCTGCATCAACTCTCATTTGAAGATTCTTTTTAGTAGAGTCAGTTACAACTTCTCCTAATAATTCAGCAAATTTTGCAGCATGCTCAGCCTCTTCAAAAGCAATTCTTTTGTAAGCTTCAGCGATTTCTGGATATCCTTCTCTATCAGCTTGTCTGCTCATAGCTAAGTACATTCCAACTTCAGTACATTCTCCCATGAAATTTTGCTTTAAACCTTCAACTACTTCTGGGTCAACATCTTTTGCAACACCTACGAAATGTTCATCAGCCCAAGTTAATTCTGTTTCTGATTGTTTTATAAATTGAGAAGCAGGAGCCTTACATTGAGGACAGACCTCTGGCGCTTCACTTCCTTCATGAACGTATCCACATACTTTACAAATAAATTTTTCCATAATAAATAGCCTCCTAATTTGTCTGGTTTCTTTTTTGTAATGATTACAAATAAGAGTATAATACTTTAGACTTGATTTGTCAACAAAAAATACAAAAAACTAATAATTAATAAAGTACTTGTTCTATAAATATCTAGATTTAGGGTATAAACTATATAATATCTGTGTGCAGTTAAGGAGAGAACATTATGAAAAAAGAGCAAAGCATACTCAAAAAAAATATTTTAGTTTCTGTATTTATGACAATTATTATACTTGGGTTGTATTTTGGATATGAATCTATGTCTAAGTATACACTATTAAATTTGAATATTGAAAACGGAATAGCTGATTTAAGCAACATAGAGAGTGAGTTATTCAGTTTGGACGGGAAATGGAGATTTTCTGGGAATTTTTCAGACGAGACTGCATTTGAAGATTACGTTGAGGTGCCTGGAAATATAAAAAAATACAATCAAGAAATGAATTCTGGAATTTATGAACTAACGCTTAAAAACTTGAAAGAAGGCTATTATGCTCTAAAAATCACTAGAGTATTGACATCATATAAATTGTATATAGATGATGAATTAGTATACGAACAGGGAACAAGTGAAGAGTTAAAAGAGGGAAAACTTAATACTAGAATAATAGAATTTCAGGCTAAAAATCAAAATACTAATATAAAGATAGAACATTACAACTATGGATACTATAAGGGTGGTATATTAGATTCAATTATTTTAGGAAAATCTAATGCTGTTCATAGTATTTATCATCAAAGAGTTTTCAAGGACATTTTTTTAGCGGGAGTAATTGGTATAATGGCGATATATCATATACTTCGATACATTTATAGAAAAAAAGAAATTGAAAATCTTTATTTTGGTATATTTGCAATTTTAGCATTTTTTGAAAATTTATTTGAAGGAGAGTTGCTGTTTAGTCAATACGCTCAAAACATATCATATTATACAGAGGAAAGATTACAGACGATGACAATATTAGCAATGCTATATGTTTTTACTCTTTATGTACAGAAAATCCTTAAACTTAATCAAAGAAATACAAATAGAGGAATCAGAGTAGTTGTCGCAGTTCTAATCTTATTTAACTGGATAACACCATTTACTAATTACTATATTCTTTGGAGAATGGCGGAGATAGTAATAGTAGTTTTTATAGTATATATTTATGTATTATTAATACGAGCTATTATTCAAAAAGATTATAGTGCAGGACTTATAATGTTTGGTTTTAGTTGGATAGGATTTACGGGGGTGTATGATCTGCTTATAGACTTAAATGTTATACAACCACCTTATTTATTATCAATTGGTTTTGTTTTATTTTTGATTTCTCAGATGATAACTATTTTTATGAAGTATTCTATGGCATTTGAAGAGATTGAAGATTTGTCGGAATCTTTGAAAAATAAGAATTTAGAATTGCTTTCGGTGAATGAAGATATGGAGATTAAAATAAAAGCTAGGACAGAAGAGTTAGAAGCTAGTGAAAGTAGATATAGACATTTTGTAGATGCTACATTTGAAGGATTGATAATAGTAGATGAGGCTGAAATAATAGATGTAAATGAAGAACTATGTAGAATGTCGGGATATTTGAGAGAAGAACTTATAGGAAGAAATATATTGATGTTTTTTCCAGAAAAATATCATAGTATGCTGATAAAAAATATTCATACATTTGGTGAGCAAAAATATATAATGAATTTGGTAACTAAAACAGGTAGAGAGTATCCTATAGAGGTTTTGTCAAGGGCATTTGATTATTATGGCAAAATCGTAAAAGTAGGAGCAGTTAGAGATATAAGCGAAAGAATTTTAAATGAAAAGAGATTAGAAAAGATAAGAGAAAGTCTAAAACAGGCTCAGAAAATAGCTAAACTTGGAAGTTTTGAATTTGATATCAAAACGAATAAAATATATATGTCTGATGGTTTAAGGCACTTACTTGATATTGGAGAAGAAGAGCTTGAAAATGACGACAGAAATATAATACAGATTATGATTAATAGATTCTTACCTAAAAATGAGCAGCAAATAGCACTTGGTAATTTCAGGAGATTGCTAGAAGAAAAGTGTGACGATAGCAGTGTTTTTAGAACTAAGCCAATTTACGGAAAGGCTAGGTGGTTTAGAATAGAGTCGCGCTATATGAAAGATGATTTAGATCAGCATGAAAAAATTATGGGAGTCATAATAGATATTACTGAACAAAAAGAACGAGAATTTGAAATAAAGCATAATTTAAATTTTTTACAGGTACTAATAGATACCATACCTCATCCAATATTTTATAAGAATCGCGAAGGGGAGTATATAGGATGTAATCAAGCATTTGCATCGTTTTTTGATTTGACAAAAGAAGAAATAATAGGAAGCAATGTTTATGACTTGATAAGTAATGAGTTTGGCAAATTGTACAAATCAAAGGATGATATAATATTAGAAAGAGGCGGGAAACAGGTATATGAAGGTGAGCTAGAAGACAGATATGGTGAAATACACAACGTTATATTTTCCAAAGCAGCATATTATGATTTGTTAGGTCAAGTAGAGGGAATTGTTGGAGTAATTGTGGACATTTCGGATTATAAAAAGATACAAGAGCAATTGAAAAAAGCATCCATAACAGATCACTTAACTGGTTTATACAACAGAGTTAAGTTTAATGAAGTTCTAAATGATGAGGTTAAAAGGATGAGACGTGAAATTTCGAATATATCGCTTATAATGTTTGATATTGATCGATTTAAGCAGGTTAACGATAATTTTGGACACCCTGTTGGAGATGAAGTTTTGATAAAATTAGCTAATTTAGTTAAAAATTATGTTAGAGAGACAGATATAGTTGCTAGATGGGGCGGAGAAGAATTTATGATATTGGTTAAAGCTACAGATTTAGATGGGGCTTCAAAATTAGCTCAAAAATTAAGAGAAGAGATAGAGAAGGAAGAATTTTCTATAGTGGGACATATAACTTGTTCGTTTGGTGTAGCTGAATATAGAGGAAAAGGTGATGAAAAAACATTATTAACTAGAGTCGATGAAGCTTTGTATAGAGCGAAAAATAATGGTAGAAATAGGGTAGAGCTAGAATTGTAAAAAAATCTTCAAGAATATGAATTAGAGAAATAGTATCGCTCTAATCTGTTCTTGAAGATTTTTTACTTTAATTTAGAAATCGATAATAGTTATTTTTAAGGGGTTAATAACCGCAGCATAGCCATTGACAGATTGAAATTAATCAGCATAAAAGTGCTAAGATATTTTGGTGTTAGAGTTATTATATAAAGAATCAAAATACATTTTTGTTTCAGATATAATGACAGAACTAAGTCCCAAAATACCGATTAGATTTGGAATAGCCATAAGTCCATTTACTATATCAGCAGTTATCCATATTACACTTAAATCAAAATGTTGCACCACTAAATTACTAAAAATAAGTATTATAAATATCCATTTATAGAGAGTTATACTTTTTATACCGAATAGATATTCACAGCATTTTTCACCGTAATAATTCCAACCGAGTATAGTGGTAAAAGCGAAAAATATAAGACCTATAGTGACTATATATTGTCCAATATTGTGGAAGTCCAATCCAGAATTAAAGGCAGCATTTGTAAGAGCTGCACCTTGTAGAGAGGCATCCGTCCATACACCAGATAGCAATAATACTAGTCCGGTCATCGTACATATTATTATAGTATCAAAAAATGTTCCAGTCATAGATACTAGTCCTTGCTTTACACAAGAATTTGTTTTCGCAGCTGCAGCGGCAATAGGAGCGCTACCAAGACCAGATTCATTTGAAAAAACACCTCGAGCAATACCGTTTCTAATGGCCATTGAGACTGTTGCTCCAAGAAATCCACCCATCGCAGATGTTGGCGAAAAAGCACTTTGGAAAATCAGTGCAAAAGTGTCCAGTATTCTATCATAGTTCAGAACCAATATTATAAGAGCTCCAATAAAGTAAAATGTAGCCATAAAAGGAACTAAAGTTTCAGCAACTTTTGAAATGCTTTTTATACCACCAAAAGTCACAAGTGCTACCAACACTGTAATAGCAATTATTGTAATAGTAGGTTTTATACCAAAGCTAATTTGAGTTGCTGCTGATATGGCATTTACTTGTGCAAAAGTACCAATTCCAAAAAAAGCTACACCAACTCCAAAAAAAGCAAATGTTTTTGCCAACCATTTATTTCCAAGACCTCTTTCGATATAGTACATTGGTCCACCAGACATTTCACCATTTTCGTCAGTTACCCTATATTTTACAGCAAGAAGTGATTCGCCGTATTTTGTAGCCATGCCGAAAAATGCAGCAATCCACATCCAAAATAGAGCTCCAGGTCCACCAGCTTTTATGGCAGTTGCTACACCAACTATGTTTCCAGTACCAATGGTTGCAGCTAGTGCAGTGCAAAGTGCAGCGAAACTAGAAACATCACCAGATCCATCATTGTCTTTGGAAAAAAGTGCTTTTAGAGCAAAGGGTAATTTGGTGATTTGAATGCATTTGAGGCGAATTGTGAGATAAAGACCTGTTCCAACTAAAAGTAATAGTAGTGGTGGTCCCCATACCAATCCGTCTAATTTGTCCAAGAATGTTACTAAATTTTCCATAAAAAAACCTCCTCTTAATAACTCTAGAGAGTATGAGCAATTAAAAGAAGATTAGCGCACAAAAATAAATTAATGTCACGATTCAAAACAAATAAATGATAGCATAAAAAAACATGACTATAGAACTTTAAATTTGGTCACTCTGTCCTTTTACCTGAGAGTTTCAGCCTAAGCCTTGCCCCGTCGGTGCTTTAAAAAGTCTCTCCAGAGGTTCGTCCAATAGCGGTCCCTAGCCTAAACGGCGTACCTGAAAGATTTGCTTCTTCGGTGGACAGTTGTCACTCTCCCGCTATTTTCATCCGAAATATAATATTGTGTTGAAGTATGTGTCAATACTTCGTTTTGATAAAGTAATGATAATAGAATAACAAAAGAAATAAAAAAAAGCAAGATGAAATTTATAATAAATTCTAAATTTCATAAATTTTGTTTAGTTAAATTTATTAGAGGGTACAAATGATTTGTCATAATTAGGGAGGTATTTATATGGATTATATAGATGGCAAACAATGTTATATTGCATTTATATTGGGGGCTAGAAGTATCATAGAAGCAAGAGCAGAATTAAATGAACTTAATCGATTTCCAGTACCAGATAAGGATACTGGAGACAATCTTTCTACAATGATGCAACAAGTTCTAATAGAAATAGAACTTGATCACAATATAGGAGCTATCATTAAAAATATTGCTAAAAAAGCATTAAAGACTGCAAGGGGCAATTCAGGAATAATATTTGCAGAATATTTGATTGGATTGTCAGAATCAATTGCAGATAGAGATGTTATTAGTACGAAGAATTTCGTTAAAGCCTCAAAGAAAGGGACTGAATATGCTTATAAAGCAGTAAAAAAACCTGTTGAAGGAACAATGCTTACTATGATGAAAATTTGGGGAGAGAGCTTGGAATGTTTTCAATCAGACGAAATAAAATTTAAGGAGTTGTACAAAAAAGCATTAGAAAAAACAGAAACTAAGTTTATAGAAAGCTACAAAAAAAAGTCAAAAAATATCATAGCTAACGATTCTGGAGCTATAGGATTTATGTATTTTTTGCAAGGAATATCAATGAGTGAAAACTCAAGCAAATTAAAAAATGATATAGCTCACAAAAATTATGAAACTTTGAATCAAAACAGTCAAATCGAAATTAAGGAAGAGAGTAGGTATAGATATTGTTTAGAAATTTATTTGGATAAGAGTAGTCATGAATCAATTGATTTGAAAAAGAAAATTGAGAATATAGGAGATTCATTAGTTTATGCTCAGGAGGAAAAATTTGCAAGAGTACACATACATACTAGTAATCCAGCTAGAGTTGTTGAATTAGCTGAAAAAAGTGGAACAATAATATATACAAAAGTTGATGATTTTAAATATCAAGTTAATCTAAAACCATCAAATGAAGTTGCTATTTGGACTGATAGCATAGCCGATCTACCTGAGATATTTATAAAAAAACACAATATATATATAATTCCAATGCAGATTCAAATAGGGGAGGATACATATTTAGATGGTGTTACATTGGACGGAAAATCTTATTTAAATAAACTTAAAAACAATAAGGGAAGACTCATAAGTTCGCAGCCAAATAAAGAGCAGATACGCAAACAGCTTGAGTTTTTGACAAAAAATTATAAAAAAGTTATAGGATTATTTGTATCCAGTAAAATGAGCGGTATATACGAAAATATAAAAGATGAGGCTAAATTGTATTCAAAATCCGAATGTGATGTGAATATAATTGATACCAAGAGAAATAGTGGAGCGCAGGGACTTCTAATAATGAAAATAGCTAAAGCATTAGAGGCTGGAATTGATTATGAAAAATTGGTCAATAGTATAGATAGCTACATTGATAGAACAAATATATTTGTAAGTGTCAAAAGCTTTGATGCAATGGTTCAAAATGGCAGGCTTAGTGAAAAAACAGGTCGTATGGCAAGGAAGTTTAAAGTCTTTCCAATAGTTACCATAGATAAAAATGGCGCGGGGAAGCTTTGTAAGATGAGCAGAACATCAGGACGATGTTTAGATAAAATAGTTAAGGAAATGATAAAAATTAATCAGAATATAGGAATAAGTGAATATGGAATAAGCTATTTTGGTTCAAAAGAAGAAGCTCTTAAATTAGCAGATAAACTTGAAATTTTGTTGGGAAAAAAGACATTGTTTGTTGAGCAAATATCACCTATTGTTGCTTCGAGTGCAGGAGAAGGTGCTATAGCTGTAAGTTATGTAGAGGAGGATAGAAATGAATGTATTAATAGAAACTAGTATTGCTATATTAATCTATTTTACCGTATTTTTTATAATTGGAACCATTCTAAAGAACAATGGAATAGTAGACGTTGGCTGGGGGATGGGATTTGTATTAATATCAATTTGGCAATGGATTAAAACTGGAGCGGTTTTCGACTTGAGGATGATAATTTTGTTATTAGTTGTAATTTGGGGTACGAGGCTGTTCTACCATATATTTAGAAGAAATATTAATAAACCGGAAGATTTTAGATATGCGAAGTGGAGAAAAGAATGGGGTAAAAATGTTTTGATAAGAAGTTTATTTCAGGTGTATTATCTTCAAGCAATTTTTATGATAGTTATAATTTATCCGGTTGTATGGACTATCGAAAAAGGAGATGCAAGTTTTAATTTATTACTCATAATTGGAGTCTTGGTATGGTTTATTGGATATTTATTTGAATCTATAGGAGATATGCAGCTTAGGAAGTTTAAAAGAGACATAAGTAATAAAGGGAAGATAATGCAAAGTGGGTTATGGAAATACACTAGGCATCCGAATTACTTTGGTGAATCCGCGATGTGGTGGGGGATTTTTATAATAAGTGCTTCACAGGGAATGGGTATATATGGTATATTTAGCCCAGTTGCAATTACATTATTGTTGCTATTTGTCAGTGGGGTTCCGCTTCTTGAAAGAAAATATAAAGATAGAGAAGACTATAGACTGTATTCTGAAAAGACAAATAAATTTATACCAGGACCTAGAAGAAAGTAGTGATTAAATGATAAATCAAAAACTTAAGACATTTTATGAACTTACTAGATTTAAGAATATGACAAAAACCGCAAAATATCTTAATATGACACAACCTGGAGTATCAAAACAAATAAAACAATTAGAACTATATTATGGAATTAAAGTATTTAGGAAAAATGGTAGGAATTTAGAGATTACAGCTGCCGGAAAGTTATTGAGAGATGAAGTGGAAAAGTTGATTGTTTGTGAAAAAAATATAAAGCAGAGCTTAGAGATTTTTTCTAAGCCTGTTAAAAATCAATATATTGGTGCAACTAAAACTATAGGTTCATTTTTAGCCCCAGAGTTGATGGAAAATTATAGTCGATTTGAAAATGATAGACTTTTGCTTACTGTTGATAATACTAAGCATATATTGAATAAATTAGATAATGGGGATATAGATTTAGCGCTTGTAGAGGGGATAATCGATTTGGATAAATATGATTGGAGGGTATTAAGAGAAGATGAATTAATTTGTATTACAAGTTATTCTGATGCTAGAAAAACTATAAATATAGATGACATGAAACAAAAAGTACTGATACTTAGAGAAGAAGGTTCGGGTACTAGAAATATAATAGAGAGAGCATTAAAAAACATAGGAGTTTCAATAGATGATTTCAGAGCAACTATGGAGATTGGAGATTGGAGTGCTATCAAAAGTTTAGTTTCACGGGGAATGGGAATTAGTTTTTTGTCTAGAATAGCGGTAGTTAAAGAGCTTGAAAATGGTGAACTTATTGAACAAAAAATTGAAGATTTTAATTTGAAAAGAAATTTATACTATGTTTGGAGAAAAAATGAAGAATGTGAGTTTGCAGAAAAGTTCCTGAAACATAACTATAAGTTATACAAACATAATTAAATATAATTTTTAATTATAAGCGCTTCCTGATAATATGTTTTTAGGAGGTGTTTTAATTTGAAAAAATATTTAAAAGGTTTATCATTGGTTCTATTTTTAGCTACATTAGCTTTTATTATTCAAAATATTACTTCGAATTATTTTAAGCTTGAAACTCTTACTTGGGGTATATTAATTGGTATGGCTTGGGTTAATTTAGTTGGAACTTCAAAAAAATATGATTGTGGTATAGCATTTTGTCAAAAGAAAATGCTAAAAACTGGGATTGTATTACTTGGATTTAAAATGAGTGCTGAAGGAATAAAAACGCTGGGAATAAAAAGTATATTTATTGTAATACTATATGTTATTCTAGCTACTAGTTTAGCAATAATTTTTCAAAGAATATTAAAAGTTAATAAGAAAACGGCAATGTTAATAGGACTTGGATCTTCAATTTGTGGAGCATCTGCAGTTGTAGCATTATCAGATAGCATAGAAGCTAAGAAAGAGGATACTGCTGTAGCCGTTTCAGTTGTTAGTTTACTTGGTGCTATCGGAGTTATGGGATATACTTTCATATTTAAGCTATATCCAATGAATCAGATTCATTATGGGCTCTGGTCAGGGCTTACGCTACATGGAGTAGCTCATGCAATTGCAGCTGCTGGAGCAGGAGGAGCTGTAGCAAAAGAGATGGGAACTATGATAAAATTAATTAGAGTGCTGATGTTAGTTCCTGTTTCCTTACTATTGTCAAAAATATTTGGTGTTAAAGAAAAAAGTGCTAAATTACCAGGATATGTTCTAGGATTTTGCATAACTACAGCAATAGGTCTAAGTGGATTTTTGCCATCTAATATAGTTGATTTATTACTTAAAATTAGTGATTTTTTAATTTTGCTAGCTATG
Organism: Tissierellales bacterium; assembly: GCA_025210965.1. NCBI lineage: Bacteria > Bacillati > Bacillota > Tissierellia > Tissierellales > Tissierellales bacterium. The sequence goes on along the minus strand of JAOAQY010000145.1, from coordinate 15,979 downwards.
ACAGGTCTAGGATTATCTGTTGATTTTAAAAATATAAAAAATGAAATTGGAAGTGCAATAACTCATGGGGCTATTATATTTGGCATTTTATCGTGTATTGGTTTTGTATTGACAATGATGATATAATTTATGAAGATATTAAAGTATAAATGTATCACATTGGGAGGTAAAAGAGATGTTTATGATGGAAGAAGTATTGAATGAAAGATACCAAAAAATATTTGACAATACCTATATATTTACTAAAAAGAAAATTGCGGAAGACCCGAATTATGGAATAGAACAATTAGAGGCATTGCTTGAAAGTCTTTATATAAATGAAGGAAATGATTTGCTAGGAAGAGGAGAACTCTATGATTTGTCGATAAAAGCACAAATTGCAGCTTGCGAGATATTACTTCAAGAAATCAAAAATTAGAAATAAAATATAGAAACAAAAAACCTGTAGAAATTATCTTTAAAAAAGAAATTAGCTACAGGTTTTTTTATTTCTTAGATGTAATGTTATTAGTTTATGAGTATTAAACGCCATACTATCTACGCATATACTCAAGTTTTAGATATTGTTCAAGACCAAAGTCTTTATTTTGACCAATTTGACTAGTTTCAATTTCAGCTTCCGATAATAGATTTCTAAATTTTTTAAACATAAGAATTCTCCTTTCAATTTCACCCTAAGAATTATTAACTTCTTATTTGTCTTTAGTATAAAGCATAGAGAGCACACAACATCAATAGATAAAATAAAAAATATAATGTAATTATTATGTAAAATGTGGTCAAAGCACTATTAGTCTTGTAGGAAATGGGTTTCTTTTTAGATAAATAAAAAAACATAGAGTAGACCCTATGCTTTTTCATTTTTTCCTAGCATCAGCCATTGATACAAGGACAATCCATTTTTAAATATTTCGGTTTTACCTGATTCATCAACAGGCCCTATAATCTTTTGAAGTTCGACTTCCATCGCATGATTTTTAAAATCTTCTTGGATGTTTTTTAAGTCTAGCACTCGTCTAATACTTTCAGGATAATTCATTAGTTCACTTTGTTTAGAGTAAAATAAGAAACTTCCAATCCAGTGAGCACCGTCTTTTAACAATGTCTTGAGGTTTTCAGTAAGCCAAATATCATGTTGGGAATTATAATCGAAACTGCCTTTATAATCCATTACAAAATCAACACTATCTGGTTTTAAAGGAATGTGATCAAAAGAGCAACATATGTACATTAGCCTTTTAGGATTATATTCCCTATCAAATAGAGTTTTTACAAAAAGTAATCTTTCAAATTGATCATCTACTCCAATATACCTCATATCATCAGGTAGATAATCATAGAAATTACTAAGAGCAATACCAAGCCCAATTCCAGGTTCTAGTATTATAGAATTTGGAGTTAATAAATCTATCAATCTTTGTCTTTGCCATTCGACACCTTGAAATATAAAATCTAGAAATTTACTACTTGTAGATTTGTAGTAATCTGTTTTCAAATGAATGTTTCGTTCAATGACTTCTTCAGAAGAAAGATTTACAAATTTATCAGATAGGTGTTTTTCTGCTAGTATACCATGCACGATTTGCCAATGATTTCCACAATCACATTTTAATTCACCATGAGTAATCATATTGTGAACGATATTTGCTTGAGTAAGATCAAAGTTTTTTTTACAAATAGGACATTGAAGGGCATTTAAAAAATCTAAAGGTACACCAGTTGCATGAGTTGGAAATTTTGATTCTTCAAGATGGTCTATTTTATCAAGAAGATTTGAAATAACTCGTAATTTGTGTTCTAGATGTTCCATTTCAACTTCTAAATCCTTAGTTTTTGAAAGAAATTTACTTTTGAAAAATTCTAAATCAGTTTTTATGGTCAAACGACTAAAACGTTGGAAATTTAGTAGTTCGTGAATTTCATCAAGAGAAAAGCCCATTTCTTTATAATGCAAAATGGCATCTATGGATTCATTACAATTGTCTCCGAATTCATACCAACCGCCCATTTTTTCTGGAAAGAGAAGTCCGAGGTTCATATAATGTCGAACAGTATCTATAGAAATACCGTGCTTTGCTGCAAATTTACCGATTTTCAAGGCAATCCCCCCTCGTAAAAATTAAAAAATCTTATAGTATAAGTATATAATAGAAATCAATTAAGTTCCACAAATTTAAAGGAATTTGTAGAACTTAATTGACATATAAAAAAATTTTTGTTACTATGAAAAAAACAATGTAATTAATAAGGAGATTTATGCGAGGAATAGTTTTATAATCAAAAAAAGTTTATGATTTGTGGGCAGTAGTTGAAACTATGTATTTTGACGTGTGTTTTTTGTGCCCATTTATTGGTTGATTAGGAACTTTCTCGTTGCGATTTTTTTACATTTATAGAACGGCTTTGTGGTTTATTATATTTCGATATAATTTAGAGCTGAATTTTATGATGGAGTGCCTATGTAGGTGCTTTTTTTATTTTATTGATTATCTTGATTGGAAAGTTTTTAAATCAACTCAAAAAGGAGGATTTAGAAATGAATGAAAATGTACAGAAATTATTAGAATTTGAAAAAATTAAAGAAAATATCAAGGAATATACCCAAAGTAAATTAGGGAAAAAAAGAGTTGAGGATATTAGATTTTACAAGAAATTAGATGCTATAAAAATAAGGCTGAGTGAGGTTTCAGAAGCTAAATATTTAATAGAAAATGGACTAGCACCTAATTTATATGGCATATACGATATATCTCCATTATTAGAAAAAGCTGAAAAAGGAAGTGTTCTATTACCAGATGAATTGCTTAAAATATCTGATTTTATAAGAGGATCTCGATTGTTTAAACAGAAGATGGCGAAAATAGAAACTTATTCACCGATTTTGTCTAAATATGCTTTATCTATAGCTGAAATGAGTAATTTAGAAGAAGCGATAGAAGATATGATTTGTAGTAAAGGAGTTAGAGATGAAGCAGATAGTAAACTGCAGAAGTTAAGAATTCAAAAAAGCCAATTATATTCAAAAATTGAGCAAAAAATGATGAATCTTTTGACAAATAAAAACTGGGAGCCATATCTTCAAGAGCATTATTCTACAATAAAAAAAGGACATAGGGTGCTTTTAGTAAAATCGATTTATAAAAATAAGGTAGAAGGTGAAGTTATAGAAAAGTCATCTAGCGGTTCAACTTTGTTTGTAGAACCAAAATCAATAATGAAATACAATTTAGAATTAGAGAATGTAGAGGGACAAGAACAGGAAATTGTATATCAAATATTATCATTTTTAACAGGTTTTGTAATTGAAAATGTAAAAGCTATAGAGTTAAATGTAGAAGCATTCGCAACATTTGATTTTATATATGCTAAAGCTAAGTATGCTATAAGTATAAAGGCAGAAGAACCTACATTGACTGAAAATGAATATATAATGATAGAAGATGGGAAACATCCGCTTATAGAGGGTAGTGTTGTGCCATTAAATCTTAGTATAGGTAATCAATATAGAACACTGGTTATTACAGGCCCTAATACCGGTGGTAAAACTGTAGTGTTAAAAACAGTCGGGCTTTTACAATTGATGGTACAATCAGGCTTATTGCCACCATCTTCTAAGAATAGTCAATATACGGTGTTAGAAGATATATTGGTAGATATAGGGGATGCACAGAATATACAAACATCGCTTAGTACTTTTTCAGGGCATATGAAGAGGTTAGTAGAAATAGTAAATAAAGCTAGGCCAGGAGTATTAATTTTGAGTGATGAGATAGGAACAGGGACTGACCCTAAAGAAGGTTCTGCTCTTGGAATAGCAATACTTGAGAGACTTTATGAGAAGGGTGCGCTTACATTAGTTACAACACATTATGGGGAAATTAAAGATTTTAGTGAAAAGTGTATAGGATTTGAAAATGCAAGAATGTCATTTGATCCTGAAACATTGAAACCAAAATACAAATTGGAAATCGGAAAGAGTGGAGAAAGTCAGGCTTTTTGGATATCAGAGCAGCTAAAATTAGAACCAAAGGTTTTGAAAAAAGCAAAGTTGTATAGTAAAAACATGAAAGTTATGGTAAGTGAATTTGAAGAGGATATAAAGCTTGAGCATAGAAATAAGAAAAACAAGAAAAATAAAGCTAAAAAAACATATGAGAAGTTTGATAGAGGAGATAGAGTTAATGATTTAAAAAGATCATGGGAAGTAATTTTTTATGATGGACCAGATGAATACGGTAATGTTGTATTATTTAATGATAGAACAAAAAAGTACTACAAAGAACATATAAGCCGAATAAAATTGAAATTTAAAAAAGATATGCTTTATCCATTAGGATATGATATGGATCAAATTTTTGAATCGTGGGAAGAGAGAAGGTTTGAGCGAAGAGTTGAAAAAGGAAGAATAAAAAATGTTAAAGAGGAGTTTGATAAGCTCAAGGATTCAAAGGCAAACGGGAGATGGAATAAGGATATAAAGTAGCGTTTTCAAAGATTTTCCAATTAAAAAATTAAAAGGCGAATGATTTTTTATATATTGGGTATCAATTAGAAAAGTTCATTATGAATGGAGGAGCTTTTATGGAATTGGATAAGAGCGGTTTGAATTTAGATTTTTTAATTGATGATGAAGAAATTGAAGATGTAGCTCCAAGTCACAAGTTTAAGGTTGTTATAGCTGATGATGACGAAGAGGTTCATAAATTAACGAAAATGATTTTAGAAGATTTTACGTTTGAAGGCATGGGTTTGGAATTTATCGATGCTTATTCAGGGAGTGAAACTATAGAATTATTTAAAGAAAATGATGATATAGCATTGGTTTTTTTAGATGTTGTCATGGAAAATGATCATTCTGGTCTTGAAGTTGTAAAATATATCAGAGATGATTTGCAAAATAATTTTGTGAGAATAGTTCTTAGAACTGGGCAACCTGGAAAAGCACCTGAAGAAAGAATTATAGCAGAGTATGATATAAATGATTATAAGTCAAAAACAGAACTGACAGTCCAAAAACTGTATACTACTCTATACTCGGGTCTTAGATCATATAGGGATTTGATGATAATTGAGAGCAATAAAAAGGGATTAGAGCAAGTTATAGAAGCATCGACAGATTTGTTTAAATATAGATCTTTTAATAAATTTGTTGGTGGAATATTGTACCAATTATCATCACTATTCGATTTTGAAAAAGATGCATTTTTTGCTAGGACCATAGAAAATCATCAAAATGAAGGCTTTATAGCTCTAAAAAAAGAAGATGGAAATGTAATATTTGCAGGGATAGGGAAGTACAAAGATTACATTGGTCAAAAAATGGAAGAGATTTTGCCTAGTGATGTTGTCGGTACATTTGAGAATATGAGCGAAAATGAAGTGAGATTTAAAAAGAATTGTTATTTAGGTCATCATAAGGGAGTAAATAATATCGATAATTATATATATATGGAAGGCAATGAGGATATAAGCGATTTAGATAAGAGTTTGCTAAAAATATTTATGACTAATTTTTCGATAGCGTTTGACAATTATCAGTTGAACAAAGATATTCATGATACTCAGAAAGAAGTGATTTTTACGTTAGGAGAGATTGTGGAGAAAAAAAGCGAATCCACAGCTCATCATGTTCGTAGAGTATCAGAGATTGCATCACTATTGGCTAAAAAATATGGAATAAATTCTACAATGGTTGAACTTATAAAGACTGGAGTGCCAATGCATGATATAGGGAAAATAGGTATACCAGACAGCATACTTTTGAAGCCAGGGCGATTAACTGATGAAGAATTTGAAATAATGAAAACTCATGCATTACTGGGATACAATATATTAAAAAATTCTAGAAGGGATATATTGCAAATAGCATCTACAATAGCGCTAGAGCATCATGAAAGATGGGATGGAACTGGTTATCCATACGGAAAGAAAGGGGATGATATCCACATAGCTGCTAGGGTAACAACAGTGGCTGATGTATTTGATGCATTGACGCATGATAGATGTTACAAAAAGGCATGGTCAATCGAAGAAACATTAAAATACTTTGAAGAACAAAGAGGAGCCATGTTTGAACCTAAACTTGTAGATATACTTCTAGAAAATATAGACGAGGTTGTCATGATTTTAGAAAAGTATTCAGATAGATAAAACAAATAAACACTCTATAGAGTAATCTCTATAGAGTATTTATTTGAGAATTATTTTGTGATTTGACATTTTGTTGAATACGTAGTATACCTAAAGTTAAGATACAAAATCTTATGGGATAGGGAGAGTATTATGCAAGTAAAAAAGAAATTAGTACATGATAATATAGTTGAAAATGCAAAAAAAGAATTTTTAGCAAATGGATATGAACATGCTTCAATGCGCAAAATTGCAAAAGATTCGCAAATAACGGTTGGAAATATATACAGATATTTTGATAACAAAGAAGCGCTATTTAAGTATATTGTTGAACCAGCATATGAATTGGTAATTGCGTTAGTTGAAACTATAGAGACTGCTGCCGATAGAAATAGCAATATAAGCGTTTTTGAAGATCCAAGTGTATTGACGGAAAAGGTTGACAAATTTATAGATATTGCTAGAGAATATCGCAGTGAATTGATAATTCTTTTAGAAGGTGCAAATGGAAGCAGGTTTGAAGGAAGCAAGAGACAAATTACTTTGTTTTTGGAAAATAGAATGAAAGCAGCTATTGATCACTTGACTGAAGTTAATAAATATAAAGTAGGTGAATCTTATATAGCGCACGTAATAGTGCATGCTTTTATGGAAGGTCTTATAGAGATTATTAAATTTGATGATTTTGAAAAAATGGAGGAGATGAGTCATCAATTTGTTAATTTAATATTCAGAGACTATATAAAAAGGATTGTGACAGAATAATGGAAATCAAAAGACTTCATTTAATAGAGGGAGCTAAGAATGCAAGAGGATTAGTAGTTATTATAGATGTATTTAGGGCATTTACTACAGCTTGTTATTTGATAGGTCAAGGAGCAGACAAAATAATACCTAGAGGAGAAATAGAATCTGTTTGGGAAGCTAAGAAAATATATCCTGATGCCATAACAATTGGAGAACGGGATGGAGATATATTGCCTGGTTTTGACTATGGAAATTCACCGCATAGATTGAGAGGTATTGATTTTAAAGGTAAGGTTATAATACAGACGACTAGTGCAGGAACACAAGGAATAGTAAATGCGGTAAATGCTGATGAAATAATAACCGGAAGTTTTGTGAATGCAGGTGCTATATGTAGGTATATAAAAGAGCAAAAACCGAAAACAGTATCGCTTGTAGCGATGGGTTATGCTGGTGAGCTTATTACTATGGAAGACGAGTATTTTGCGGAGTATTTAGCTGCTAGGTTAGAAGATGAAGATTATTCAATGGCAGAAAAAATAGAATTATTGAAAAAAGGTGATGGTGCACGTTTTTTTGATGAAAATAGTCAAAACTGGTCACCAAAAGAAGATTTTGAGCTGTGTTTAGAAATAGATCAATTTGATTTTATTTTAAAATTAGAAGAAGATAGTGCAGGGATTTGCCTGAAAAAAATAAAGTGTTAATTAGGGGGAGTTTAAATGTACAACAGAGACAAGGCTGAAGCGTTATTAAATAAATATGTTACCACAGAACATATTATTACACATTCTTATGCGGTAGAAGCGGTAATGAGATCACTTGCGAAAAAATATGCGCCGCAAGATGAAGAACTTTGGGCTATGTCTGGGTTACTTCATGATTTAGACAATGATGTATGTGGTTGGGAAACTGATATGAGTAAACATGGTCCCAAAACTATAGAGTTGTTGAAAGAAAACAATTATGGAGATGAAACATTATATAGAGCAATACTTGCTCACAACCCTGAAAATAATTCTAATAGAGAAACCACTCTAGAAAAAGCAATTTATGCAGCAGATCCTATTACAGGATTTATAACAGCAATAACATTGGTTTATCCTGACAAGAAGATAAATAGCGTAAAGGTCAAATCCATAACTAAAAGAATGAAAGAAAAACGTTTCGCGGCTGGCGCAAATAGGGATGCAATGAGGGCTATAGAAGAAATTGGTCTTCCTTTTCCAGAATTTGCAGAACTGGCGCTTAAAGCAATGCAAGAGATATCAAATCAATTAGGATTGTAGTTTTATTTTTGTACAACAACTTAAAGTGCTATGATATAATAACCCGTAGAATGATATTTTTATTAAAGAGAGGTTGTTGTATGAATAAAATAATTAGAGTAAGTAGTGCATGGAGTGAGTACTATTCAAATGGAAATCCTTTATTGGAATCAGAAAGTTTACCTAAAATAGATTTTGATGCAGGAGATTTATTGGATTTAATTGATGAAGATGGCGAATTTTTAGCAAAAGCATATTATGGTCCTCAAAACAAGGGTTGTGGTTGGATATTATCTAATAAAGAAACAGATATAGATATGAATTTTTTTATTAGAAAATTTTCAGCTGCACTTACGCGCCGAGGGCCTTATTTTGGTTCTGAGGAAACTACAGCATTTAGAATATTTAATGGAGAAGGCGATGGAATCGGCGGTATTACGATAGATTGGTTTGATGGATACGGAGTGATTAATTGGTACAATGAGGGGATTTATTTTTTTAGAGATGAAATACTAAAAGCCATACAGTCGGTAATGTATTTTAATGGGATTTATGAAAAGAGAAGATTTGATAAAAGTGGTAAATATATAGAAGAAAAGAGCTTTTCGTGTGGCGTAGAAGCACCAAGTCCTTTAGTTATTTTAGAAAACAACATTCATTATGCTACTTACTTAGATGATGGAGCTATGGTTGGAATATTTTTAGACCAAAAAGAGGTTAGAAAAAAAATAAAGGAAATTAGCTATGAGGGTATGACTTGTTTGAATTTATTTTCTTATACGGGTGCATTTTCTGTGGCTGCGGCAAGTAGTGGAGCGATGACTACGAGTGTAGATTTAGCTAATAGGAGTCTTGAGAAGACAAAAGAGAATTTTTTAATAAACAATATTGATTTAAGTAGGCAATCAATTGTTGTTAGCGATGTATTTGATTATTTTGATGAAGCAGCGAGTAGAGGAGAGTCTTATGATTTAGTAGTTTTAGATCCACCAAGCTATGCGAATTCAAAGAAACGCCGTTTTTCTGTACAAAAAGATTATAGGGAATTGGTAGAAAAAAGTGCCAAATTAACGAAAAACGGAGGAATACTAGTTGCATCAACTAATTGTTCTGCTATGAGTATCGGAAAGTTTAAAAAACAAATAAGAGAAGGGCTTGAAAATCAGAATAGGAACTATGAGATATTAGAAGTTTATAGATTGCCAAGTGATTTTGTAAGTAATGAAATGATGAAGGGAAGCAATTATTTGAAAGTTGTATTTGTAAAAATGAAAGGGTAATATTTATGAAAGAAAATTATCAAAGAAAAATGGAAGAGCAGATCAAAGCTATAAAAAAAGAATACAAAGAGAAACCAACACTACTATTGCACTCGTGCTGCGCCCCTTGTAGCACAGCGGTATTAGAGCGTTTGATTGAAAATTTTGATATAAAAATTTATTATTATAATCCAAATACCTATCCAGAGAACGAGTATTACAAAAGATTAGAGGAATTGAAATCTTATTTATTAGAATACCATAAGGATTCAGAGATAGAGGTTATAGAATCAGAGTATGTTGCTGATGAATTTTTTAATAAAATCAAAGGCCTTGAAAACGAAGCTGAAGGCGGTAAAAGATGTTATGCATGCTATGAGTTAAGAATGGAAGCAACCGCTAGTTTAGCAGAAAAAATGGGATTTGATTATTTTACCACAGTACTGTCTATAAGTCCCCACAAAAATGCTCAGTGGATTAATGAAATAGGCAAGGAATTAGGGAAAACATACAAAACTAATTTTTTATATGGTGATTTTAAGAAAAAAAATGGTTTTAAGAGATCCGTAGAGCTTAGCAATGAAGCGGAACTTTATAGGCAAGATTATTGTGGATGTGTTTTTTCTGTTCGAGAGCAGTAGTGAAATTTAAGAAAAATTTAAGATTGATTTAATCTTGCTTAAAAAATAATATACTAGAATAAGACGCTGGCAGATTATTTAGAAAGTAGGCGTTGAGATGGATATCAAAGAGATGTTTTGGGCATCAAAAATTGAAAAAACGGCATTTCCACTTTTTTCACAAAACCATTTATTAGCATTAGGAATTATCATTTTAGTATTAGTTTACATTTTTTTAAACAGGGATGCCTTTGAAAACGAAAAGAGAAGAAATCGTTTTAGAAAGGTATTGGGAGTTGTTTTGATTTTACAGCAATCATTATTATATTTGTGGTATGTGACAAGTGGTAATTTTACGTTAGGAGAGACATTGCCATTATATACATGTAGAATAGCTATTTTCTTGTGTATTGGAATGTTGATGTGTGAAAGCTATAAGTGTTTTGAATTAGCTTATTTTTGGGGGATAGCTGGAGGAATAATGGCTTTAATGACTCCCGATACATCTGGTTTTGGATTTCCACATCTAATGTTTGTCCAATTTTTTGTTGGTCATGGTGGAATGATTATTTCGCTTATATTCATGATATTAGTTTATGAGTATAAGCCTACCAAAGAATCTATATACAGGAGCAGTAGATGGACTTTGGTTTATTTTGCAATAGTGGGGGTTTTAAATTATTTAGTAGATGGAAATTATTCATATTTGAGAGCAAAGCCAGCTACAGCAACACCTATGGATATATTACCAATATACCCTTACTATGTGCCAATATTTATAGCAGCATTTATCGGAAGCTTTTGGTTATTCTATGCACCATTTAGCCCTAAATTACACGAGAAAATTGATGATTTTAAGCAAGGAATTATTGGAAATTAAATTTGGATTTAGATTATAAAAATAGCTACTCAAAAAAATATAATTTTTGAGTAGCTGTTTTTGTTATTAAAAAAAAGTCATAAGTTGTTTTTTTAGCGCACTATCTGCGAAAGAATGTTCAACTCCATTTTTATACAACTCCATTAATTCAGAATCTGAAAATGAAAGCTCCTTTTGTAGATGAAGATATTCTTTGTTCAAGTCTACATTTGATACGGTCATATTATCGGTGTTGACGGTAGTACATATTTTACTATTCATAAATGATTTTATAGGATGAGTAGAATAATTTTCTACGGCCAATGTGTGAATATTGCTCGTAGGACAAGCTTCAACACAAACGGTTGACTTTTTTAAAGCATCTAGTACATTCTCGTCATTTTGAGCAGCTACACCATGACCTATTCGCTCGGCATGAAGCTCTGAAATGGCAGTAGTTATGTTTTTGCTAATGCCGGTTTCACCCGCGTGAATTGTAATATGATAGCCATAAGATTTGGCAAGATCAAATGCCTTTTTGTGGAGTTCTGGTGGGAAATCAGCTTCATTTCCAGCTAAATCCACAGCTACAACACCCTTGCCTATATACTTTTTACCAGCTTCAACTACTTCTATACTTTTATCTACAGATAGATGTCTCATACAAGACAAAATCAAATTTGAATGAACATCAAATTTTTCTAAACCAAGAGCAAGTCCAGCTAGAACACTTTCTATAACATCATCATAGCTGAGTCCTTGTTCTAAATGAAATACTGGTGCGAATCTTATTTCGATATATTTTACATTTTGTTTCGATACATCTTCGATTAATTCGAAAGCTACTCTTTTAAGATTTTCTTTTTTTTGCATGATTTTTATTGGCCAATCAAACTTTTCAAGATAATCTTTTAATGATTTACATTCACTACTGACTTGAACATATTTTTCGAAGTCCTTTAAATTTTCAGTAGGAAGTTCTAAATTTTCTTTTTTTGCCAGCTCTATAATAGTAGAAGGACGAACGCTTCCATCTAGGTGACAATGTAATTCGATTTTTGGGAAATTACGAATATTATACATGAAATCACTCCAATCATAAAATTAAAACCTAAACACTTTTAATATTTATTATATAAAAAACATATAATATGGACAAGTATAGTTTTTATTAAAATAAAAAAATATAACCCATCAAGAATCAATATGATATAATTTATAGGAACTATATCGCTAATATTAAATAATGCGAATTGCATGAGATGGGGAATTAAAATGAAAAAACTAGTATATATACTGTTGATTATTATATTTCTTGGAACTGCATGTCAAAGTGACCTTGCACACAGAAATGAAAAAGATGATGTAGAAATTTTTAATGAATCAATGGAGACAGCTATAATTTCTGAAGATAAGGATTTGTTTACTGAAAAAGCTTTGTTCAAGGCATGTAAATCTAAACTGAAAAATAGTGAAATTGAATTAGCAGAGCGAGAAGAAGCTTTAGCAGAGATAGTTAGAATATTAGAATCGAAGATTATGCTGCTTGGAGACTCTTTTTTTGAAAATGGATATGAGAAAATTTATGTTGAAGATTTGAACGAGAAATTAGATAGAGAAAAAATTTCTAAACTGGAGAACAAAAGAGCTAAGTACTATTTTTATACACTTGAAGACGGCTTTTACAAGATAGATAGAATTGGAGATAGAAGAATTTTTAACTTGGAAGTAGATTATAATGAACTTGCAGATTATACAGAGGGTATAGAGAATGATTGTTATGAATATGTTGACCTTATGGGGCATGTGCAGAATATACAAAACAAAATGAGAAGTAAAACTTTAAATTTTGAAAGTATAATTGGTTTTTTAAATACATTAGAGAACTATATAAAAACCTATGAGGATACGTATTATTCAAGAAAATTTATGGATATATACAAAAATTTTGCGTATACATTGTTTTTAAATTCAGAATATGATTATTTTTCATTTAGAGATGGTGAACTAAGTGAAAGTGAATTTTTGAAGTTGACGGTGCTAAAAAATGAAAATATGGAAAATTGGATTGGAGAAATAGCAAATCAAATATTAGAGTTTTCTGAGATGAGCCAAAACCGATTTTATTATGATGTTGAAAACTATTTATATTATTACAAAGCATTTGGAAACGATGAAAAAGGTGTAGTTGAAAGCAAAAATGCAGAAAATAGTGATTACATTCAAATAAAAAATTTAAAAAATAAAGATATCGAAATAAGAATCAATGAAGATATAGAATCTACAATGGATGAAATGCTTCAAAGGTATCAATTAGTAGGCAAAGAATATTATCAAAGTACAGCACTATCATATGTAGACGAGAACTACATGAGCGTTGTTTATAGAGCATATTTAAATGAAGAATCACAGAACAAAAAGTATATAGAGTCAAAGACCTATGATTTACATTCAGGGGAGCCACTATCATTGGATGAAATACTTGAAAATGATTTAAGGCAATACAAATGGATATTAGATAATAAAATAAAAGCGAGAGCAGCAAATGATTTTAATCAAAAAATTGATTTTTATGGAATTGCAAGAGATCAAAAATATTACTTAGATTCGTATGGGATTGTGTTTTTATTTGAAAATGATGATGATAGTAATAATAGTTCTATACAATTGTATTATGAAGAATTAGATGAAATTATCAATAATCTAAAATTAAGATTGCATATGTAATTTGTCATAAAAAAGTCATAAAAAGCCGCTTGAATTATGCTATACTTCATAAGGTTAGGAGGTTTTTTAATGAAAAAAGCAGTATTGATTATGAGTTTAATTCTAGCTATTATGGTTAGTGGTTGTCAAAAAAAGCATGATTTGCTAGAAAATAAAAAAGAGGTAGCGGAAAATAAGGTCTTAGAGAATGTAGAAATTGAAGAGAGTAGTAATGAAATAGAAGAAAATTTTTACTTAAAGATAGATGAAGTAAAGAAAGAAGGAACTAATTATGAAATAAATTTAAGTATTCCTTCTATAGTTGGAAGTAAGGCTGATGGATTTGAAGAGATTAATAAAGGTGTGAAGCAAGAAATTTCTAATTATGGTCAGATGATCGAAGATTTGGCAAATGAATTGACTGAGGAAGAATCGAAAGAGTTTACAGGAAGTAGAAAGCTTTATGCTGGTGCGGAATTTAATTTAAGTTTCAAAAACGAAGAAATTTTTAGCGTAAAAGGATTCTTATTTGAGTATACTGGTGGTGCTCACGGTGGATCAAATTTTGCAAACTATACTTATAGCCTTGATGAAACTAAATTACTAAAGTTAAGAGATTTATTTGCTGATGGTTATGAGTATGTAGCGCTTATTACAGCTACTATAAGAACTGAAGTTGAAAAGAATCCTGAAAATTATTACGAAGACTTATCGCAGTTGGAAGAATTAGCTCAAGATGCAGAATTTTATATAAGTAAAGAAGGGCTAGTTATATGTTTAAATACATATGCTATAGCACCTTATTCATCTGGACCACAAGAATTTTTGATAAAAGCAGAAACACTTAAAGGAACGCTTAATCCGAAATTTGAAAAAATATGGAATGAAGATAAATAAAAAATATGCTCAAATATTGAGCATATTTTTTATTTATTTTTAAGCTGATTTTGATTTATTGTTTTTAGATGCTTTTGGATAATATTTTGGATCACTAAAGAATTCATTAGTTAGTGATTTTACAGTTTTTCTAAGTCCTATAACCCCAATCATATTTGGAATAATTACTAATGCTAGGAAGAAATCAAGAATTTTAAATAAATTCTCTAATTCTCCGAATGAACCATAAACTATAGCAGCTAAAGCTATAAATCTTATAAACTTAGCAAATTTAAGACCAAATAGAGATTCTGCCATTTTTTCACAGTAAAATGCTATAACTATTATTGTTGATAATACAAACATCAGCATGCTAAGGCTCATAAAGCCACCACCAAGTATTTGACCAAATGTATCTTGAAATACAAGTGCAGGCATTGATGCAGCATTATTTGCAGAAACCTTAGTCCATACATCTGTTGTTAAAACAGATAGTGCTGTCATAGTACATATTGTCATGGTATCTATTATAATTCCAAAGACACCCCAAAAAGCTTGTCTTACAGGATGGTCGGTTACCGCAGCAGCGTGTGCGATAGGTGCACTTCCCATTCCAGCTTCATTAGAATATGTTCCTCTAGCCATACCTGCTTTTAGAGTAGCAGCTATTGCAGCGCCACTAAAACCACCAATGGCTGCGGTAGGTGTAAATGCTCCTTTAAATATTAAAGCAAAGGCATGAGGAATGTTTTTGAAATTAATTAATACTACTAATAGAGTACCAATTACAAATAGTGAAGCCATTATTGGTACTAGTTTTTCTGTTAATTTTGCAATTCTCTTTATTCCGCCGAATATTACAAGTCCAACAAGTATAGCGACTAAAATCCCAGTTATATGCTTTGGTATACCTATTGTTTCTGCTGTTTGACAAACAGATAAGGTTTGAGTAGATATAGAGGGAATAATTTCTAGCATGAAAAAAAATGAACACATAGCACCTAGAATTGGAGCATTTAAGCCTTTTTTCAAATAGTAATATGGACCACCTACAAATTCACCTTCTGAATTTTTTTCTCTGTAGTGGATTCCGAGTATTATTTCAGAAAACTTAGTAGCTTGACCAATTAGAGCAACAGACCACATCCAAAAAACTGCTCCAGGGCCGCCTGTTGCTATGGCAACAGGAACGCCTACGATATTTGCAGCTCCAACTGTTGATGCAAGAGCACTACACGCGGCTTGGAAAGGAGTAATAGTCCCTTCACCTTCGGGCTTAGAAAAAATTTTACCGAAAGTTTCTTTTAATATAAATGGCAAATAACGTATTTGGAAAAAGCCTAATGTGAAACTCATAAGTATTCCTCCACCAATTAAAAGTATTAGTAGTGGATAACCCCAAATGAAATCTGATAGGCTAGTGATATAGTGAAATAATGTTGACATGAAAACTCCCCTTTCTGATAAATAATTTGTGACACAATTATATCAATTCGCGATTAGTGAAGGAAATCC
>JAOAQY010000144.1 GCA_025210965.1 Tissierellales bacterium | reverse complement strand
AGTATTATTTGTTTGAAAAAGTAGTATAATAAGGTTATATTAAATAAATTTATTTGGAGGTAATATGAATATATCTATAAGAAACGAAGAGCCTAGAGATTATAGAAAAGTAGAAGAGGTAGCTAGAGAAGCATTTTGGAATCTTTATTTCCCAGGATGTGTAGAGCATTTTACAATACACAATTTGAGAAAGTCGGATGCATTTTTGCCTGAGCTTACATTTGTTATAGAGGTGGATGGAGAAATAGTTGGGAGTATATTTTATTCACAGTCGAAAATCGTATCAGAAAATGGTGTAGGGTACGATACTATTAGCTTTGGTCCAGTTAGTATATTACCAAGTATGCATAGAAAAGGACTTGGTAGGAAACTTATTTCATATTCGATAGAAATAGCGAAAAGTCTAGGGTATAGGGCTATATTGACATTAGGTTATCCTTATCATTATGAACCTTATGGATTTGTTGGTGGTAAAAAATATAGAATATCTATGTCTGATGGGAAATTTTACAAAGGATTATTAGTTCTTCCGCTTTATGATGGAGCTCTTGATAACATATCAGGTCATGCAGTTTTTGCAGAAGCACTTGAATCTGAGCCCAGCAAAGAAGAATTAGATTCTTTTGATAAAACATTTCCATTTAAAGAAAAAATGATCCAAGATAGTCAAAAGGAATTTGCAGACGCTGTGGGGTTGCTTGACGAGTTTTAATTAATAGTGACAAAATAAAAAACGAGCAATTTGGGCTTAAGAATACAATACTTAAAGGAGTTAAGTGTGGCAAAATACAATTTTTGCAGAGCATCTTATATCACATTTGGAATTATATTTGTAGATAAATGGCATTGTGTTTAGAAAGATAGATGTAAGTTTTTTAGAATAAAAAATTATAATACTTTTTACTATGACGATTCAGTGATACAATAGGTAAGTATATTAATATAAATTATGCTGAAGAGGTGCCAAAATGAAATTAAAATTGAGAATAAAAAAAGATTTAAAAAGAGATTTAAAAAAAATTGCTGCTAAGAGAGATATGGAAAGAAAAGACCTTGCTATACAATTGATATCAGAGTTTGTAAGTTCTAATGACGAAATTACTACAAGTGAGATTGAAGAATTTATGGAAAGTACTAAAAGTTTAGAAGAAGGTATAACTGAAATAAATTCAAATGAAGATTTAAGTAATGAAGAAAAGAAAGCTTTGATAAAAGAACTTAAGGAAAAACATAGAGTTGTAATATATACAAGTAAAATGCCAAAGAAAAAAACAGAAACGCTTATAATCAATCTTGATGAATTGAGCTATTATGGTTTATTATTGATAGCTGAAAATAGCAAAATGACAATTGAGCACTTAGGAGTAGATGTAGTTACAGATTATGTTAAGGCTAATTTAGCATAGTAATTAGAGTATAAAATATTTGTGAAATGTAGATTACAGGTGTGAGATTTCATTGTAGTTAAAATGAGATTTTGCGCCTGTTTTTGTTATTTGTGAAGTGAGAGATAAGAACTGAAATAGTTTTTAGAAGACATAAAGAAAATAGTTTTTGAATTTGAGTTGAAGGAGATGGCAAAATGCAAAGAATAAAATTGATTTTACCGACAGCAATGCACAAAGAGCAGGTGGCAGAATACAAAAGAGAATTTGAACTACATGGAGAAAGTATGGATGGAACATCAGGGCTTAGTACTGCTGAAAATTTTGAGGAGTGGCTAAAGGCGGTAGAAGACAATCTACATGAAGATACAGTGAGAGAAGGCTTAGTGCCAGCGTCTACATATCTGGCAATACGAATAGATGATGGTAAGTTAGTTGGAATGATTCAGATAAGACATGAATTAAATGATTATCTAATGCAATTTGGTGGACACATCGGATATAGCGTAAGAAAATCTGAAAGGCGAAAAGGCTTTGCAAAGGAAATGTTAAAACTTGCACTTATGAAGTGTAAAGATTTGAAAATAGAAAGAGCTCTTGTAACTTGCGACAAGGAAAATATAGGTTCTGCTAAGACTATACTTGGAAATGGCGGTGTATTGGAAAATGAAGTTGACGAAGGCGAAAGAATAACTCAGAGATACTGGATCAAAGTATCTGTAAACAGTGAAGATTAAGAGAAAATAGACTGAAAAAGTACAGAACACTAATTCAAGAATGGATTTCTTGCACAAACTCTCTACAGAATTAGTTAATAAATATAATGCCATATCATCTGAGAATATATATTGCTTTCTAACAAATTAAATGGTATCATTGTGTTAGAAAGATAGAAAATGATAGAAAGGGTGTTAGAATGAAATTGTATGAGAGTGAAACTGTCGAATTAAAGGAAATATATACTCAAGAGCTAAAAAAAGAGATTATTGCGTTCGTGAATACAAGCGGTGGGACAATATATATTGGAGTTGATGATGATGGAGAAATTGTTGGTATTCAAAATGCTGACATGGTAATGCAACAAATTGCTAATGCTCTAAGGGATAATATTAAACCAGATATTTCAATGTTTACAAAGATAGAGCTGATTCAAGAGAATAAAAAGTTTTTTATAAAAATAACTATTGAACAAGGAACAAAGAAGCCTTACTATTTATCCAACAAAGGATTGAAGCCATCAGGAGTTTATATTAGAAAAGGAACTACTTCTGCACCAGCATCTGAAGATGCTATTCGTATGATGATAAAGATAACGGATGGTGACTCTTTTGAAAAAAATCGTTCATTATTTCAAGAGTTGACTTTCAATGTACTTAAAAATGATTTCGCACAGCGTGGTTTAGAATTTACTGAAATTCAAATGAAAAACTTAGGAATTATTTCAGATGATGAAATTTATACTAATATGGGACTATTATTATCAGAGCAATGTAAACATTCTATTAAGATTGCAATTTTTCAAGGAAATGACAAGTCAGTTTTTAAGGATAGAAAAGAATTTCAAGGATCGTTGCTTGAACAGCTAAATAATGCTTATAAAGCTATTGATTTTTACAATGGAACAAAAGCAACATTTAATGAGTTAATTCGAACTGATGAAAGAGATTATCCAGAAGAGGCAATTAGAGAAGCTTTGTTAAACGCGATAGTTCATAGAGATTACTCATTTAGTGGTAGCACTATCATAAATATTTACTCGGATCATTTGGAGATTATTTCATTAGGAGGTCTTGTTCCTGGATTATCGTTAGACGCAGCGATGTTAGGAGCGTCACAGCCACGTAATGAAAAATTAGCAAATTTATTTTACAGGATGAAGTTGATAGAAGCTTATGGAACAGGTATTAGTAAAATAATTAGTTGCTATAAAGGTAAAGGTGTACAGCCAAAATTTAAAAATGTAGAAGGTGCTTTTTGCGTGATTTTACCAAATATTCATGCAAATCAAGTAGATTTAAATGATGAAAGATATATGCAAATAATAAAGTTATTTCAAAATCAAAAAGAGATAGAAAGAGTAGATGTTGAAAATGTACTAAATACTGGTACTACTAGTGCGCTAAATATATTAAAAGAAATGGCTAATAAAGAAATAATAGTTAAAAAGGGAAAAGGAAAAGCTACTAGATATTTTTTAAAATAAAAATTGAAATACAATTTAAAAATATTGAAAATCATTAAAAGAAACAAAATTTGGTGACATAGATTAAAAAGCTATATCTTACTATATATTCTATGGTAAGATATAGTTTTTTTAATGATAGTCAAAAACGATTTCTAGTAGCAAATATTTTTTAGAACCACTTTTTGTGATTAAAAAATAACAATATACTAATATAGGTAATATATTCGATTATCAAAGATTATATTCTATGAATTTGATAGTAAAGATTATAGAAATGGTATTGATATGGGAATTTTATACATAAAATATATTTATAATGAAATAAAATCTATAAAGCTTTTTAATTAGACATGATTAAGGTTTCCCAATATAATTGTACATAGCTTAGAATTTTAGAACTATAGAAAATAAACAATTAAGTGAATTTGTACAGAGAGTATAGGGGGAGTAAAAATGAATCGCATGAAGAAGTTTCTAGCATTAACTCTTGCAGGTGCATTAGTTCTTACATCGCTTGTAGGTTGTGGTGCTAACGGGGAAAAGACGAACGAAACAGCTACAAATGACCAGAAACAAGAAGTAACAACTGAAGAAAAAGAACATTTAACATTGTGGTTACCACCATTTGGAAATGATGACAAAGAGGTATGGGAACCAGTATTAAAGGAATTCGAAGAAAAAAACAATTGTGATGTAGATTTAGAAATTATACCTTGGGAAAATTATCCAGAAAAATATGCTATGGCAATTGGTGCAGGAGAAGGACCTGATGTAGGATACATGTATGCAGAGATGTTTCCACAGTTTATAGAAATGGGTGCAGTTGAAGATTTGCAGTCGTATTTAACTGAAGCAGATTATGAAAATCACATATATATTGATGATGCAAAAATGATGGGTGGGCTGTACGGATTACCTATAGAAGCAGCCAATCCAGCAGTACTTTATTATAATAAGGATATATTAGAGTCTGTAGGAGAACAGCCTCCAGTAACTTGGGAAGATTTCAGAAGAATAGCTAAAAAAGCGACACAGGATACAGATGGAGATGGCAAGATAGATCAATGGGGATTTGCTCAAGGTTGGGGACAAAAATTCTTTGGTGATCTTAACTGGAACTGGTACGGATTTAACTGGCAAGCAGGCGGAGAACTTTATAACGATGATTTGAAAACTGTGAGATTTAATGATGAAGCGGGACTAGAAGCAGCTCAATTCTTATATGATTTGAAATTTACTGACAAAGTTATTCCAGAAGATACATTAGCTAAAACAAATTCAGAAATGATTCAAACTGTTTTTGGACCTGGTGATGCAGCTTTTTGTATTTATTTATCATCTAAGGCATCAGAAACATTTGATAAGGAGTTTCCTGATTTAAATTATGGATTCATAACTTCTTTAGAGAATAAAGCTATGGGAACATTTGCATCAGTAGATCAGCTTACACTTATGTCTGCAGCAGAGGACAAGAATTTGTCATTTGATTTAATGGAACATTTAGTAAGCGCAGAATCTATGACCAAGTTCCACAAATACCATCCAAGAGCTCCTATTACTAAAGATGAACCATACCAAGGGGATCCAAGACTTAAAGAGATGATTGAAAATGATAAGGGAATATACAGACCATTAGTGGTTGCACCACATGGTGTTGAAGTATATGAATATTTATGGAAACAATTACAAAATATGATAGCAGGTCAAGCTACTCCAAAAGAAGCACTAGATGAAGCTGCTAGATATGCTAATGATTTATTAGCTCAAGATAATTAATTAAAGATATTTTAAAGCATCAAAAATAGTTTATATTTTTGGTGCTTTATCTTTATGTCTTTGATACTTTATCACTAGTTATGATTTGAGTTTTTTGAAGGGAGAAC
This sequence comes from Tissierellales bacterium, assembly GCA_025210965.1. Taxonomy (NCBI): domain Bacteria; kingdom Bacillati; phylum Bacillota; class Tissierellia; order Tissierellales; species Tissierellales bacterium. Next base: position 12,061 of record JAOAQY010000144.1, on the reverse strand, counting down.
ATTATAAAGTGAAGTATTCTAAGAAAAATAGTTGTTGGCAAAATGTTTTGAGTTTGAAAAATGTATTTTTAAAAAAATTTAGTGGATATGGATACATACTTCCTCTAGGGATATTGTTGTTTAGTTTTTATATTATACCTATATTTATGTCATTGTATTTTAGTTTTACTAAATACAATATTATAAAACCAGCGGAATTTATAGGATTAAAAAATTATATTAATTTAGGAAAAGACAAAATATTTATGGAAGCACTTAAAAATACGTTTATTTTTACATTAGGAGTAGTGCCTCTTCAAACTGCATTTTCTCTTTTGATGGCAGTGTGGCTTACAAAGAGAGAAAAAAGCAAATTTATAGGTTTTATAAAGGGTGTGATGTTTATACCAGTTATATCATCTATGATTTTGATAGCTATAGTTTGGCGAATTTTGCTAAACGGAGATGCATCCCCTATAAATTTATTTTTCAACTTGTTGGGAATTGATTCAATAAATTGGCTTGGAGATGTAAATTTAGCATTACCTACTATGATGATGATTGCTGTATGGAAAAATGTTGGATATTTTATGGTCATATATATTTCTGGTCTTATGGATATACCTCAAAGCTACTATGAGGCAGCAGAGGTTGATGGTGCTAGTAAATTTCAGCAGTTTAAGAGTATTACACTACCTCTTTTGAAACCTACTACAGTACTTGTCGTGTTTATTGGTTTGATATGGTCTTTTCAGACGTTTGATTTAGTGTATACACTTACTGGAGGTGGACCTGGTTTTTCGACTATGACTATGGTTCTTCACATATACAACTTGGCATTTAAGCAATTTAATTCTGGGTATGCTATGGCAGTTGCCAATGTGTTGTTTTTCATAATAGTTTTGGTGTCTATTATCCAAAAGAGATTTCTAAAAAAAGAAAAGAGCATTTACTAACTGCATAAAATTAAAGGAAAACAAACTATGCAGAAATAGGATGATAAGTACAAAATTACCATATATAAAATATAAATTTTATTAGAAGTGAGGAATTTAGATGAAGAGTATAAAAAGAGTGATAGCAAATATATTGCTTTTGATGATAGCATCCTGTATGTTAGTACCATTTGTGTATATGATAATTACATCATTGAAGGTGACATATACTGCATATAATTTTGATATTTCACTATCGAAATTGACTATACAAAACTATGTAGATATATTGACAAAACAGAATTTTTTGAGGTACTTTTTAAATAGTTGTATTGTGGTTTTTGGTGGAGTAGTGATAAATGTATTTTTTAGTAGTCTAGCAGGATTTGCATTTGCAAAAAAAGATTTTCCAGGAAATAATAAGATTTTTTTCATATATTTGGTTACGCTCATGATTCCATCTCAGGTAACTATGATTCCGCTTTATATAATCATGAGAAAATTACACTGGATAAATGACTTTAGAGCACTAATACTCCCTATAACAACGGCTTTTGGTGTATTTTTGATGAGGCAAGCGATAATGAAGATTCCAGATGACCTAATCGATTCAGCTAGGATAGATGGATGTTCCGACTTGAGGATATTTTTTCAAATAGTACTTCCTCTTATAAAACCAGCAATTATAACTCTTACCATATTTACTTTTATAGGTGCGTGGAATGAATTTTTGTGGCCACTTATAATGACTACAAATGATTCTGTTAGAACACTTACATTAGGGCTAGCCACAATGAAAGCGCATTATACTATAAATTATGGTTTGATAATGGCTGGAACGACACTTACATTTTTGCCGTCATTCTTGATTTATATATTGCTACAGAAAAAATTTGTGCAAGGAGTTACATTGTCAGGGATGAAAGGATAATGGGAGTTTAAGGAGTGAATTGAGAATGAAATTGATGGAGTATATAAATAATGATAATAATAGAAAAATAAGAATGCCATTTATGGGAACAAATGGATTAAGACTTTTAGGATATACTATGGATGAGGTATACAATTCTCCAGAGAAGCAGTTAGAACTTGCTATAATTATGGATGAAACATTTGATTTGGATTTCGTAGGAGCAATGGATGATGGAAATATATTTTGTGAAACACTAGGTGTTCCGATGAAGAGATATGACTTGGATTTTCCAATGGTTATAGAGCACCCGATAGACAGTAGTGAAGCACTTTCAAGACTTAAAGTACCGAATCCGTTTAAAGATGGCAGGATGCCAACAAACTTAAAGTCATTGGAATTGATAGTAAAGTATTTTGAAAAACCAGTGGAGATTTCTATTCAAGGGCCATTTACATTAGCAGTTCAGCTTGGAGGAGCTCAGAAAGTTTTACGGAGTATAATAAAAGATCCAAAGTTCTTAGATGATTTACTAGATTTTACCACGAATACTGTATTAGAATATGCAAAGGCAGTTGAAAGTGTAGGTGTAAAGTATATATCTATAGCTGAGCCATCTACTATAATGATATCGCCTAAAAGATACGAGCACTTGGCAGCAAAGAATTTGAGACGGATATATTCAAATCTAAATTGCTGGAAAGCAATTCATATTTGCGGAGATACTACTGCGATACTAGATTTCATGATTAATTTTGGAGTTGATGCTATAAGTCTAGATCAAATAATGGATTTGTCAGAGGTAGCAAAGATTATTCCAAAGGATATAGCTATAATAGGTAACTTTGATCCTATAGGGCTAGCAAAAATGAAACCAGAAGAAGTTGTAAAAGAAACTAGAAGGCTTATGGATAGCATGAAAAGCTGTAGCAATTACATTCCTTCTTTTGGGTGTACATCACTGAACAATACACCTATAGAAAATTTAAAGGTATTTTGCAGTACTGTACGAAATAATAATTATTAAAGAGAGATTTCAATTGGGGCAAAAGGGAGAGATAAATATGGAAGGACCTAGAGCGACGAGTAAAGAGGAATTCAAGGAAGTGATTAATCTTATAAATGATGTTTTCAGAATATCAGGCAATCATAAGCCAACAATGAAAGAAGAATTTCCACTTCTGCTAAACGAAGATAATAGTGACAATATGAGAATTATACTAGATGAAGGTAGACCTGTTTCTGCAGTGAACTATCTGCGTGAGGATATTTTCATAGAAGGAAGTAAAATAAAAGCAGCATCTATAGGAGCAGTTTGCACAGCTGCTGAATATAGGGGAAATGGTTATTCATCACTTATACTAGATGATGTGGAGCGTAAAATGAAAGAAGAACATGTGGATATAGTTTTGATATCTGGAACGAGAAGTCTTTATACGAGAAGAAATTGTATTATGCTCCAAAATTTTTATAAGTGTATGAGTTATCCAAAACAGGATGAAACTATTGAATTATTAGAGTATGATGAAAAATACTTGAAGAATATGATGGAGCTTTATAATAGACAATCAACTAGATATTATAGGTCATTTGATGATTTTAATGCGCTAATAATGTCTGCAACTATACCATGGGGGGATTTTTCATATAAGAAATACGTGATAGTTAAAAACGGCGAATTTGTAGGATATATAGTGCTTAGAATAATTGACGGCAATTCTAAATATGGACAAGTGATAGAATCACTAGGTGATAAAAATATGATAAATGCAGCACTAAAGAGTTTGGCTTTTGAATTAGGAGTTGAGAGTATACAATCATATATTCATGTGAATGAAAAACATGCTGATAGTTTTGATAGCAAAAAATTAGATTATTTAGAAGGTACATTGAAAATTATTAATTTTGTTTCGCTTATGGAAAATTTGAGGAGTTATTTTTTGCAATATGTTCCAAATAGTATTGGGGAAAACATAGTATTCATTGAAGATGAAGGCAGATATATCATTAAATTAAAAGATGAAATATTAGAAATAGATAATCTAGAAAAAATTACAAAGCTTGTATTTGAAGGGAAAAAGGATGGTATTACAGGAATTGATGATGTTCAATCAATAGAAATGTTTATAGATAGAGTGTTCCCGATACCATTTGTGTGGACGGCTAATTTGAATTATCAATAGAGACAGGCTGTTTTAAGTTTTACTTTTTAAAAAATAATTTATGAAATTAGGAGATGTGACCATGATAGATTTACAATATGGATTATTCAATTCTTCATATAGGCATATTAGGTGTGAAAGACTAGACGAGTCAATTTTTGAGAATAAAAAATTTGAATTTAATGTAGCAAGAGAGGAAAAGTTTGCATGTCAGATGATGATGTTTTGCAAAGAAGAATTTTATTGCTTTTTAGATAGCGCAAATTTGAGCTGGAAAGGTATGCAGAATAGAGTTAGGATAGAGATAGATTGTGAGAAGCTTTCTAGAAAAGATTTAAGAATATACTTCGAGGGATATGTTAATGATGACAGCGGAAAATTGGTAGCAGATCCTATTTTGAAAAAGAGAGGTCAATTAATAGAAGCTGAGATTGGACAGATGTTTTGGATTGAGGGGAAAATACCAAATGATTTTGCAGACAATAATTTAAATTTTGATATTAAAATGTATTTTCAGCAGGGTTATGATGATGAGGTTCTAATGGCATCTGCTAAAATAGATATAAATGTGAGTGATGTGGTTTTGAAGCCACTAAATCAAAGTGATTTTTTCTTGGATTTATGGCAACATCCATCTAATTGGGCACGTATGTATGAATTAGAGCTTTGGTCAGATGAACATTTTAGGATTATCGAGAATAACTTGAGAGAATTAGCATCTATGGGACAAAAAGTTGCCATGGTTATAGTATCAGAGATGCCTTGGGCAGGACAGTCATGTTATAAGTTTTCTAAAAATGCATCAAATCTTTTTGAGTATAATATAGTAGATGTATTTAAAGATGAAGATGGAAATATTGATTGTGATTTCAAAAACTTCGACAGGTATATAGATATGTGTTTTAAACTCGGAATTGATAGAGAAATTGACTTATATGGGCTTTTAGGTGTCTGGGGAGGTAGAGACTTTGGAAATCCTTTAGCTGATTACAAGGATGCTATAAGAGTAAGGTATTTTGATAGAAACGATGGTGTTTACAAATATATTAATAGCAAGTATGAATTAAAGCAATATGTTTCAAAGTTGTTTAATCATATTATTGAAAATGGATGGTGGAATATTACTAGACTTGCAAGTGATGAACCTGCTAGCCCTGATATTTTTGATAGCTGTGTGGAGTTTTTAAATAGCAGTATTGAAAATGATAATATAAAAATGAAAGCAGCAGTTTGCCATAAAGAATTCATAGATGAATACAAGGATAAAGATTGTGATTTGAGTTTGTATTTAGGATTAATTTTGGATAATAAGTATGAGATAAAGAATCTAAGAAATAAGCTCAATAAAGATGGGAAAAAATTGACGTGGTATTTGATGTGTGTACCGAATTTTCCAAACAATTTTATAGATTCACCGCCAATTGAAAGTAGAGTAGTTGGTTGGTATACTTATTATTTTGGAGTGAATGGATTTTTGAGGTGGGATTATGCTATTTGGCCAAAGGAACCATTAAATAATCCAAGCTACAAATTTCCGCACTGGAAAGCTGGAGATATGTTTTTTGTTTATCCTGGTAAGGATGGAAAGCCGATGAGTTCACTCAGATGGGAGAACCTTAGATTTGGAATTCAAGATCATCAATTGCTATTATTGGGGGAAGAGAAACTTGGTGGTAAAGAGTATGTGGATGAAAATTTGCTCTCAAAACTTTTAGGAAATATTGATGATATGAGGATGAATTCATTTTTGGATATGGATATGAATTATTCATTAAATTATAGTGATTATGAGAAAATACGAAGTAAGATTTTTGATTTGAAGTAGAAAGAAGAGTCAGTTGAGCAGTTTCGCTAATTTAAAGTGAAATTAATCATCTGACTTTATTTATTTGTTGAGGTATCAATGCTGTGCTAAATGGGATTTTATTGTTATAATAATATTAGCTAGAGTTTAGGGGCTTAGAATTGACTTAAGAAGGGGGAGGTTTGTCAGGGGAGGGGCAGTAAAACTTTGACAAAGGGATTATGAATTCAATAAATGTAGCTGTACGAATTGATTTGTTGATGTATTCATTGATATTGAATGTAGTGATGTTTGTATATGTTCAAGCACAGTATAGAAGAAAGGAGTATCCAGAGAGGTTGTTTCAGGGTGCTCTTTTTACAGTATCGTTATTGATAGTGGCGGAGGCTATTTCTTGGATGACCGCAGAAATAGGTAATTCAGCACAAATACCAATGCATTATTGGAGTAATGCTATATATTTATGTTTTATACCATTACCTGGATGTGTCGGTCTTATTTATCTAGATTATAGAATATATGGTGATAAAGAATTGAATAAGAAAAGGATTAAGTACTATATGATGCCAATGTATCTAAGTACAGTGTCAGTTATTTATAATTTTATCGCGCCAGGGTCGTTATTTTATATAGATGCACAAAATCATTATCATAGAGGCTTTTATGTTTATGGAAGTGCTTTTGTAATGTATGGATTTATGCTAGTTGTGGCAATATTTTTTTATAAAGATAAAAAGAGGATGACTGCCAGGATATTTAAAGCTGTGGGACTCTATTTTACAGCGCCAATTGTGGGAATAGCGCTTCAAATGAAGATGTATGGAACTACATTTTCAATGCCATTTCACACATTAGGTCTATTTTTTATATTTTTATTATTGGAGAGAGACGAAATGATGCGTGATTCTTTGACATATTTATATACAAGACATAACTTTGAAATTAGATTGGAAGATAAGTTGAAACGATTAGAAGCATTTACGCTTGTATTAGTTGATTTGAATGATTTCAAAAAGATTAACGATACTTATGGGCATGTAGAGGGAGACAAAGTTTTACAAATTGTTTCAGAAATACTACTTAAATGCACTAGTGTAGAAGATTTGGTTTGTAGATATGGCGGCGATGAGTTTATTATGTTGATAGATTTTCAGAATGATATAGGAAATCAATTAAAGAAGAGAATTAATCGGGAATTAAAAAAATATAATAATTCTAATGATAAATACGATATAGAACTGAGTTATGGACAATTATTTGTTGGAGAAGATGATAAACTTACTAAAGAACAATTAATAGCTGAAGTTGATTGCAGAATGTATTCAGATAAACAAAAATGTAAAAAACAAAAAAATTAAAATTGATATAAACCCCTTTTTATTTATTGTATATTTATGTTATCATAGGCTTGGGTTGATATATGTTAAAATATCGATTCAAACTTATGGGAAAGGGGTAGTACATATGGAAAATTCTAATTTGGAATCTAAAAATAGACAAACGGTGAAGTGGCCACCTACTGAAAGAGAATTAAAAAAAGAAGGGTATATCCAAAGAGAAATTGATAAGGAGCCATCTACAACTAGAGGGTGCAATATTAAGCAAAGTCTTTTAGATTCTAGGTGTATGTTGGATCCTGAGTTTAGTTTGTTATATACAGAAGAATGGAAAAAAGCTGAAGGGGAACCTCTTTTAATTAGGAGAGCAAGAGCATACAAGCATGCAATAGAAAATATTACTCCAGTAATATTAAAAGACGAACTCATAACTATGCAGAAAACAAGATACATGAGAGGTGCACCTGTGTATTTACAATACAGTCAGAAATTCTATCCTCATATGATATCAAAGGCAGAATCAGCAGATGATGATGTCTATGATGTAGGTATGGGAGGAGGAAGAGCGCATAAAGAGAGCGATGAAGTCATACAAATGGGAACGTTTGGTATAAAAAACGAGGATGTAGAACCTTTATTAAAGGCTTGTGAATATTGGCAGGGTAAGTGTATAGAGGATGAATCGGATAAATTTTTAAAAGAGACAATGCCAGAATATGATGATTTGTCAAATGCGTTTAAAGCAGTGCTCTATCCTCCAAGTGTGATATCTATAATGGAAGGCCGATGGGTACCGGCTTATGATATTGTTGTAGAAAGAGGTTTAGAATCTGTTATAGATGAATGTAAAAAGAATATAGAATCGACGATACCAACAACTCGTGAAGTTGCTGAAAAGGTTATATTTTGGAGAGCTACGATATTAGTATGTGAAGGTGTAATTAATTGGGCAAAAAATTATTCGAAAAGTGCTTTGAAAATGGCTCAAAATGAGAAGAATAGTGAGCGAAAAGCTGAATTAATTAAGATAGCAGAAATACTAAAATGGGTACCGGCAAAACCTGCTAGAACATTTGTAGAGGGATTACAAGCTGCATGGACAGCTCACATAGCGATAGCTTTAGATGGGCCTATAGTTGGATTGTCACCAGGCAGATGGGGACAGCTTTTATATCCCCTTTATAAAAAAGATATAGAAGAAAATAGAATTACAAGAGAAGAAGTTTTAGAACTTATGGAGCTAATTCGAGTTAAATTTTCTAGCGAGGAGTATGTATCGCCTAGAAGTTGGGAAGCTTTGGCTTCTGGCAATTTGTTTCAGCATATGGTTGTAGGTGGGGTTGATGAGAATGGAAGATGTTCTGATAATGAATTAGAAGAGATAATATTAGAAGCCGGAACAAGTATGCAAACTATACAACCGACGCTTGGAGTAATGGTGAATTCTAAGACAAGTAATAGGCTTTTGATGAAGGCTGCTGAGTGCACAAAAACTGGAGCAGGTTATCCCGCTTGGTTTAATAATGAGCAAGCCATAGAGCATTTACTTCAAAATCACCAAGAAGAAGGAATTACTATAGAAGATGCTAGAGATGTTGCAATAGGAGGCTGCGTTGAAATTCAAATGCAAGGGAATTGCCATGGAATTTGTCATCCTGCGTTTTTTAATGAAGTTAAGTGCTTGGAGATAGTTTTAAATGATGGAATAGATCCTAGAACAGGAATCAGATGTTTTGAATCATTAGGAGAAATTAATTCTTATGATGATCTTTGGGGTGCATGGAAAAAGGTTGAAGAGAAATATTTGAAGGTATATATGAGGTATTGGAATTATGTATTAGCAGTTCACAGAGAGATAAATCCTTTAGTTATGGGTTCTGTCTTAGTTAAGGATTGTGTAGCAAAGGGAAGGCCTTTAGATTCTAATGGAGCAAGGTATAACAAGACTATAACACTGCTGAACTCAGGCATGGTGAATGTTTCAAATGGGCTAGCATCACTAAAAAAATTGGTGTTTGAGGATAAAAAATATACTCTTGAAGAGATAAAAGAGGCTATGAAAATGAATTTTGGTTTTGAAAGAGCGGATAAGATAGGTAATTTTTCTATGCTTGATCAAAAAAGAGTGGATGCCAAATATTCAAGGCTTCACAAGGATTTATTGGAAGCGCCTAAATATGGAAATGATGACGACTATGTTGATGAAATTTTTGTGAAACTATGGGAAAATTATAATGAAACATGTATGAGCGAAACTACTTATTTGGGATTAAATTGGATTCCAGCTGCATTATCAATATCTGCTCATGGCCCATTTGGAAGGGTTTGTGGCGCTACTCCGGATGGTAGAGTAGCAGGAGTGAGTTTGACGGATGGTATATTATCAGCAACTCCCGGAACTGATGTAAGCGGTCCAATTGCATTACTTAATTCGGGAAACAAGTTAGATTCTATAAAAATGAGAAGTGTTCAGCTTAATATGAAAATACATCCAAATGCAATAAAATCTATTGATGGATCACGTAAGTTAGTTGATCTTATAAAATCATATTTTGAGCAGGGAGGATATCATATACAATTTAATATAGTGGATTCAGACATGCTTCGAGATGCTCAGAGATATCCAGAAAAATATCGCAGTTTAATTGTTAGAGTAGCTGGTTTCAGTGCATACTGGGTGGAACTTGCAAAGCCAATTCAAGATGAAATAATTGCCCGTACTGAGTACAATGCGACTGGATTTTAGAGAGGTGCCCAAATGAAAAATTATAAGACTGAAGGTATGATTTTTGACATACAAAGCTTTTCACTTCACGATGGTCCTGGAATCAGGACATTGATATTTTTGAAGGGGTGTCCTTTAAAATGCAAGTGGTGTGCTAATCCAGAAGGGCAGGATAGTCACGTAAATATCAGACATTACAAAACGAAATGTTTAAATTGTCTAGAATGTGTTGATGCCTGTAATAAAGGAGCTATTTCTAATGTGATGGACGTATATGGTAATAAATCGATAGAAATAAATCGTGAGAAATGCATTAACTGCAACGATTTAAAATGTGTAGAAGCGTGCTTACATGGAGCGTTAGAGATGGCTGGAAAAGTTATGAATGTAGATGAGGTTATGAAAGTTGTAAAAAGGGAGATGCCTTATTATAGAGCTCGGGGTGGTGTTACACTTTCAGGCGGAGATCCGACATATCAAATTGAATTTGCAGTAGAAATATTGAGAGCGTGTAAGGACGAGTATATTAATACAGCAATTGAAAGCGCTATGTACTTGAATGGTGAATCTCTTAAAAAGTTGATTCCACATGTGGATTTATTTCTAATTGATATCAAACATATGGATTCAGATAAACATAAAGAACTTACTGGAGTAGAAAATAATTTGATACTTGAAAATATATCGACAATTGCAAAGCAAAAATTAGTTTTGATTCGCATTCCAATAATAAGTTCATTCAATGATGATGATGAGAATATAATAAATACAGCTAGATTTTGCAAAAAAAATAATATAGGTAGGATAAATATTCTGCCTTATCACAAACTAGGACAATCTAAATACGAACAATTGGGATTAGAATATACGCTTCCAGAATTGAGTTCACCTACTAATAGTAAAATGCTATGGATAAAAAAATTAATTGAGAGTTGTGGAATTACCTGTGTTATAGGATAACTAACAAATTTTCAAAATTGACAATATTAGGCTCTAAGTGTAAAATTAAGCAAAAGCTTCAAAATTGGAGGTTTAATATGAATATTAGAAAAGTAGAAGTAAGAGATGCATCGAAATTTTTGAGTATGCTTAAACGTTTAGATAGTGAAACTGAGAATATGATGTTTGAACCTGGAGAGAGAACAACAAGTATTGAAGAAATGAAATCCAACATAGAATCGATGTACAATTCAGGCTCGATGATATTAATAGTTGAAGATGGTGAAGAGATAGTAGGTTTTTTAGAAGCTGAAAGAGGATTTGCTAATCGAATAAAGCATAGTGTGTATATTGTTATAGGATTATTGAAAGAATACAGAGGTAAAAAATTAGGTGTGAAATTATTTGAAGAAATAGAAAAGTGGGCTAGAGAAAGTGAGATTAAGCGAATAGAATTAACTGTCATGATTCATAATGAAGGAGCAGTTAAATTGTATGAGCGAATGGGATTTAAAATCGAGGGGATAAAGGAAAAGTCACTTATAGTAAATGGCAATTACGTGGATGAGTACTACATGGCGAAAATTATTTAACTATTTAGTTTAGAAGTCCTACATTTCTAAGGTGTCGGGATGAGTCGACTTAGCGTTAGTGTAGGAGAGTTGGTAGTCCAATATATAATTAGGAATTAATAATTAGGAGGTATGATTTGATCTGTTTTGATAGAGAGGATAAGAGGTTTTATTTTAGAAGTGCAGCTATAATATTAAAGGACAATAAATTACTTTTGAATAAGTTAGAGCAAGAAGAACTATGGTATTTGCCTGGAGGACGAAATGAATTTTTTGAATTTAGCACAAATACATTAGAACGAGAAATGAAAGAGGAGCTAAATGAGCTCGTAGAAGTTGAAAGATTACTTTGGGTTTCAGAGGCCTTCTTTAGACATGAGGATATGAGGTATCACAAGCTTACATTTTATTACAAAGCTAATATCATAAATGATTCTTCATATGTATTTGATAATGATGAATTTTTTACAATAGAAGAGGATAATAAGATAATTTTCAAATGGTTTGATATAGATGATTTGAAGAATGAAAATGTATATCCACCATTTTTGAAAAATAGAATGCATGATTTGCCGGTAGCAATAGAGCATATAATGCACGATGATTCTCAATTAGAATTGAAATAGAGGTGTAATTTATAAAGGGTGCAAAAATCTTTTTGTTTTGATATTTTCAAAATAAAAAGGTTTAGCACCTTT
>JAOAQY010000143.1 GCA_025210965.1 Tissierellales bacterium | reverse complement strand
TCTAACATAGATTTGATTCTAGCAATCAACACTTTTGGGCTAAATGGCTTCTTTATATAGTCATTTGCCTTTAGCTCAAAACCATAAACTTCATCATCTTCATCATCTCTAGCAGTAAGCATTATAATAGGTATATTCGACTGCTGCCTAATTTTTCTACATACTGACCATCCATCCATTCCAGGAAGCATGATATCCAATAATATCAAATCAAAATTCTGCTCTTGCTGAAAAACATCAAAGCCCTTTTTTCCATCGTATGCTGCTACAACACTATAGCTTTCTTTTTCTAAATAAGACACTATGATTTTTGAAATTTCCTTGTCATCTTCTATAACCAATATCCTTTTGCTCATAAACTCTACCTCCTAATCACTAAACAATTTATCAAGCTTATTATATACGATACCCCCAGAGTTTTACAAAAAACAACACAAAAGTATACAAAAAAAACATAAATGTATACACTTCGCACAAATTAATCCTAAATTTATACGCTATACTCTTATCAAACGGATTCGCCAGTGCATTTTTGGCGATAAATGATACGAACTTAATTGTAAATGGTTTTTGGTTATAAGGAGGATGTTTTTTTATGAAACTTAATGTTTTAAAAAATGAAATGTTAGAGGAATTAAAATCTTATTGTGAAAGTAAAAATATCAAAGCGAGTATGGATGTTTATCTAGCTATGCTTTTGATTGGATCTGAAAAGTTGTCTGTAAGCCATGCAGCTGAGATACTTCCAATTTCAGAAAATGAATTAATTGGTGCTCTTAATAAATTCAATATTCATCACGCAAGTATTTAGTGAGGTGATAATATGTGTAAATTTATAGGTATTGATATGGATGGTACTCTTCTTAATTCATCACATGATTTATCTGATGAAAATAGAAATGCCATTAGAAATGCACAAAATTCTGGTGTAAATGTAGTAATAACAACCGGTAGACCTCTAAGCGGTGTAGAGAAGTTTTTAACCCCACTTAGAATGGTTCACGATAATGATTATATTATACTATACAATGGAGCTCTGATTCTAAGAGCATCAGATAGAAAAGTTATTTCCGAATCTACTATCTCTTTAGATGAAGTATTCGCTTTAGAAATAACTGCCCAAAAAATGGGTGTAAAAATACATATCGTAACTGATTCAGCTTGTATATCACCATATGAAAATTCATATGGTAAATTTGAAGCAGATTTAAACGATATGGACTTTATTATAAAAGACTTTAGTACTTTAGATTCATCTACAAAAGTTTATAAAGTAATGTTTTCAGAAGATGAATCTGTATTAAAACCAATTTTTGATGAGATGCCTTCATCTCTAAATGAAAATTATGAATTAACAATGTCTGCGCCTTTTTATATTGATTTCTTAAAAAAAGGTGTAAACAAAGGTTTTGGAATCAAATCACTTACTGAACATTTGAGTATCCCAAAAGCAGATGTAATATGCATTGGTGATGCTGGAAATGACATCAGCATGATAGACTATGCTGGACTTGGTGTCGCTATGGGTAATGCTTCTCTTGATCTTAGACGAAGAGCTGATTTCATAACTTTAAATAATGATGAGCACGGTGTAGCACATGTAATTAACCGTTTTGCTCTAATGGCGAAAGCTGTTTAAATTGCAAATTGCAATTTTAACATAAAATTAAAACCCAATAATAAAACCCTAAACAAAACCCTGAAAAAGCTCTACATGCGTTGCCTTCCATCAGCGCATATAGAGCTTTTTCTCTTTTATCCAAACATATTTTATTTTCACTAAAAAATCTATTTCAAAAAATATATTCCAAGAAGTCCAGGTCCAGTATGAGCACCTATAGCACTTCCTATTTCCCTTATAATAAATTTCTCTGTTCCGTATTCTTTCTTTATCATATCTCTAAGTTTATGAGCCTCATCTATACAGTCTCCATGATTTATTCCTATTTCCTGATTTTCAAGATTGTATCCTCTCTCACCGACTATTTCAACCATTCTCTTAAGTGTTTTCTTTCTACCTCTAGCCTTCTCTAGTGGCTGTAATTTTCCATCTCTAACATCCATTATAGGATTTATTTTCATTAAAGAACCCATAACAGCCGACGCTTTACTTATCCTACCACCTCTATAAAGATACTCCAAATTTTCTACAGTAAATATATGTTCCATGTGATTTATTTTCCTATCAATCTCATCAATTATTTCACCTTTAGATGCTCCATCTCTCGCTAAAATAGCTGCATTTAAAACCACTAAGCCTTGACCTAATGTAGCACATTTTGAATCCACTATAGTCAAATCAAATTCAGGATAAATCTCCTGCACTTCTTCTTTTGCAAGCAATGCAGTATTGTATGTTCCTGATAGATTCGATGAAAATGCTATATATATACACGTTTTTTTGTCTCTAGCATATTCTGTAAATATTTCTTTGAATTCTACATACGCTACTTGTGAAGTGGTAACCACTTTTCCCGATCTCATGTAATCCATAACCTCAATAGATTTTATTTCTATCTCATCCTTAAATTCTCTTTCTTCTAAGCAAACATTAATTGAAAAAACGTCTATACCATAATTGTCATAAAGTTCATAAGGTAAATCTGCTGCACTATCAGTAATTATCTTAACCGCCATATTCCTTCGCTCCTTTATGTATATAATATTCTTCTCCCTTTTAGTCTATTCAATCAAAATTTAGCTGTCAATATTTTTTGTAAAATCTCCTACATTTTATTATCAATCGTCTTCATTTTTTTGTTACGCAAATCACTCTTTTTTATTCTAATCCGCTTGTCATGTTCACTTCATTGTTTCTCTAATGCCATATTTATTTTTTGACAAGCCACTTAATTTTATGCTATAAATAAATTAAAATAATTATGCTAAAATGGGTTTAGTATCGGGTATTACTAATCATATAAAGGAGATACTAATTTTGAATAATAAAAAAGAAATTTGGGAAAGACTTCATAAACAAAAGGATATATGGGATTGTTTGAGTGTTTATAATTATACTTACTATTTTAATCATAATAAAGAAAGTATCGCTCTACGAAATTTTAAATCTAAAAAACTTCCATCATATGCTTATGACTTAACCATAATAGGTCGCCTTCTAACAAAATTATGTACTTGTTCTAATATAATGTCTCGAAGACCTGGTTCTGAAGATGTAACCCTCTATTGTATGCTAAATAAACCTCATGGATCCTTTTTAACTAAGAAATTAGATTCTAAGTTTATGCAAACTGCTAATCCACCAATAAAATGGAGACGCGATATAATAAGAACTCGCCTTGACAGCCTAGTTTACGACTATGCCATAGAAAAAAATGAGGATTTTGCATTTTTAGATATTGGAAGTGGAGGCAGTTTTGATGGTCTTGAAATTGATAGATTAATGACTGGTCTTCGCGATTCTTTAGATTCCTCCAAATCTGTTTCTAACTACAAAACAGTAAATATAGATATCGATGATATTTGGCTAGCTATAGGTGATTTACTATACGATAAACTTTTTGGAGACAAATCTAAAGCTATATCCATAAATGATTCTATTTTTTCATATTTAGAAAAACAGAGATATAAAAATGACCTGTCTAATTTTGACAACTTAATAGTATCGTGTAATGGATTTGCGGAATTTCTTGAAGATGATTTACTTGTAAAGCTTTACATGGATATATACGATATGACTAGACATTTCGATGGCCAAATTGATTTAATACTACCTTACGCTGTTAGAAGTAGTAAACAAGAGCGTTTAGGTAAGGTTATCGGTTTTAATTACTTGGCTCGGGAAAAGAATTATATGTTAAGATTGTGTTCTCTAATATTTCCAGGATTTGAAGTAAACTATGAAGAAAAACATAGTCAAATAGTTTTACTACTTAGAAGAAATGCTCGAAAGTAAAATAATATAAAAATATAAATGCCTGATTCAATGCTACATTTTAATCAAATGTAATTTTGAATCAGGCAATTTTTTACATTCCGCCCCATTCTATCTGTGACCAAAAACCATGATATACAATTTCCATCTTCACTTCTTCTGTTCGTACCCCTCTGCGTATTTCTTTAAATTCCGGCTTTTCTTTTATAATTTCATGAGATAGCATAGCATTTCTTCCAAAAACTTCATATGATGGATACTCCTTAATAATTAAATCAGCTATATCTTCAAGTATCATTAAAACTTCCTTTTTTGTAGCTATATTTTCTACTCCTGCCCATCTGGTAATAGCAATAGCATTTGCCAATCTGTATGCAAAGTATGAATTCTGTCTCCAAAAGAATCCAAACCTATCTATCAAAATATTATACTTTGAATACCCTCTACCACTTTTATTTTCTGGAGCAAGCTGCATGTATTCTAAGAAATCCTTATTTATCATATCTCCAATAACAGATCTATTCATTCTTAACGAATTAATGCATTCGACAAAACGGTCTCTGCCATGTATATTCAAAAAACAATTTGTAAATAAGTTCATATCTTTTATCTGCGATCTAGATAAGCTAGATTTATCAGGACAAACAACTTCCCAAAATTCGTCATTAGCTTCTTCTATATCAGATTTCATAAGCTTAGTATATTTTGATTCTATTTTTTTATCTAATGCATCTTGTATCCCTGAAACCAATGTCAGTGAGCAGACCCACAATATTTTCTTATGATCCATTTGCAGCTCTCCTTTTTTTTCTTAAATAAATTTGAAAACAAATTGACAAGAATAACAAACCCATGAAACCTCTAGATACAATTGAAGCCATCGCCAAAAATGTTGTAAGTTCCGAAATTGGTATAAACAAGAAGTTAAAAAATTTCTTTAGCATCACTACTATCAAAATGATAATTAAAAAATTGCTTATGCTTCTAGTCTTCAAAGATTTCAAATATCCTCTTTTGCGAATTTTTTCAATTTCTTTAGAGCTCTTCTTCCAAATTTCAAATATGGTTTCTGTTCTATACGCTGGCAATACTATGTCCTCTCCGTTCTTAACTAGCCTGCATCCAGCACTGTATTCTCCTATTTTGTATGAATCTTTTTTCGGAAATTTCTCTCCTTGATTTTTATAAATTTTATAAGCTTCACTATATTTTTCTTCATCGTAATAATATTGTGCTAAATAGGCAGTATATCCCTTTTCTATACACTCTTCTTCACTATAATATTCTAAATAATACTTTATACCTTTTCCCATAGAATTTTGGAGCATATAGTTCAAAAACAATCTATAGTCAAATTCACTTTTGATAGCTAATTCTCTAATTTGCTTTATGTCTAATTCACTTACATCTACGCTTTGATACAAGCCCCTAAACCATGAACTAACTAGATATCTAGCTCTAAAAAATCGCTCTCTGTCATAATACGCAAAATTCTCATACTCATTATATTTAAAATCGAACTCCTTTATAATCTCTAGTCTTTCTACACATTGATCTGAAAGTTCTGTAGCAGTTTTCAATATAAACTCAGCGATTTCACTTGTAATAGCTGGATGCTCTTCTATATAATAATCAAATATCTCTGTAAAAATCTCTTCTTGTTCGAAGCTGAGTTTGCTAAAAAATTCTCGCCAAGCTTCTTTATTGAATCTATTTTCTATATACTGATAGACAAAGTCCAAACGCTCTTCTACAATCTCATAATCATCTTCATACTCTTCAGTTTCATCATATGTAGACTCGTCAATATCGTAATCTAGTTCATATGACTCTTGCGGTATATTTTCATTATCAAAATCATAATTCTCTTCCAAATCTTGATTCACAGTATTTGCCAAATTATAATCTATATTATCTTCTTCATTCTCTTCATTGTAAGGTTCATTTGATTCACTATTTGTCTCTTGATATCTAAATGGTACATCTATTTCAGATTCTAAATTTTCGTAATATCTACACCCAGCTTCATAATTATCTCTTATGCGCATAAAATAATCTTGATCTTCCTCTGGGCGAGTCTCTTTGATTAATTTTGCATAAGCTCTTTTTAAATCTTTTACCGTAGACTCTTCATTCAAGTCAAAAAATTCCATCCAAATCATCTAACTTCGCTCCTCTAAATATTTAGGTCAATTTTCTATTTTGTATGCCACCCCATTCTATATGCGACCACAATGTATGATATATTATCTCTAGATTGATAAACTCAACGCTAAATCCATTTACTAAATTTCCAATCTCTGGGTTTTCCCTTATAAGTTCATGTGACATAGTTGCATTCATGCCAAAAACTTCATATGAGGGATAATTCGCTAATATCAAATCTCCAATTTCATCTAATATTTTTAAAACTTCTGCCCTTGTAAACACTTCTATTATTCCAGCCCATCTTGTAAGAACTATGGCATTCGCTAATTGATATGCATAAAAAGAGTTGTTCTTCCAAAAAAATCTAAATCTATAAACTAATTTTTTATATGCAGATCTGTCTATATCTTTTCTCTTTTTCTCAAGCGTTTCTGGTGACATACTCACCATATTGAAAAAATCTTCATTCAGTATATCTCCTACACTAGACTTTGACTTTTTCAATTTAGAAACTGCATTTATATATTGAACTCTCTCGTGTTTACTCAAAAATCTCATAGCAAAATAATCAATACTTGCTTTTTGATTTCCAGCTAGTGATTTTCTTTTAGGGCAAATCGTATTCCAAAACAGCTCATCATTATATTCTATCTCTTTAGTAACTAGCTTTGCATAATTATATTCTAATTTTGAATCTAGCACTTCACGCACTGCTGAAACAGCTGTCAAGGAAGATACCCACAATATTTTTTTATAGTCCATAGCTATTTCTCCCTCTTCCTTGAAAAACAAATTCTAAAACCTATAAATAATACTCCAAGCCCAATGAGTCCCTGTATAGTATTAGAAATCATTGCCGCAATTGGTGAAAGTTCTTCTGTTGGAATAGTAATAAATTTTGAAATTCCAATAGCCATTATAGCAATTATGAGCATATTCATTACAAATTTAAGTATCCTTCTGAGCAAGACTCTCTCGCAGCCTAGTTTATTCATTTTCTTAATATATCTAGGGCTCTTCTTCCATATGCCAAATACGCTCTTTGATTTGACCCTCGGAAGATATAGTTTTTTTCCTAATTGTACTAATTTTCGCCCTGCACTATACGTCCCAATTCTAAAAGCTTCATCTTTATTAAATTTTTTAAACTGAGCTTTATACGAATCATAAGCTTTAGAATATTGTTCGGTCTCATAATAACTCTGTGCCCTATAAGCCATATATCCATTTTCAATAAGTTTTTCTTCATCATAAATTTCTAGATAGTAATTAATTCCATCATACATAAAATTCTGTAGCATATAATTTAATATCAATCTAAAATCGACATCTAGTTTTATTGCTAGATTCCTAATGCTCTTTAATTCACTTGATTTTATATCTATGCTTTGATAAGCACCCTTAAACCACGCATAAATGAGGTATCTAATTCTAAAAAAATCTTCTCTCTCTTCATATGAAAACTCATCATATCCACTATAATTAAATTCAGCTTTTTTTATGAGCTCTAATCGCTCTATGCATCCCTTAGAAAAGTCCGAAACACTTCGAAGTATAAGTTCTGCTACTTCACTAGAAAATGCTAGATTATTTTCAAAATACGATTCAAAAATTTCTCGAAATATTTCATCTTGTACAAGATTCAAATTACTAAAAAACTCAACCCAAACATTTATATCAAATCTTTTTTCCGTATCATTATAAATTTTTGATAGAAGTTTCTTAAGTACTTCATAATCATTTATTTCTATATCTTCATCATCAACATAACTTTGATGTTGCGCTGATATTTCAATATTATTTTTTAAGAGCTCTTCTTCTTTTGAAAACTCACGCTCATCTAAAGTCTGATCTATCGTATTTTCTTCACTGTAGTCTAAATCATTCTTTATTTGAAATTCTTCGCCACTATCCACATCTCTATTTATAGTATTTTGATTATCGCACTCTAATGAGTCATTAGCTTCAAGTTCTTCAACATCGTCCAAATCTTTATCTATAGTATTTTTATCATCATACTCGATTTTAGTTTTAGTTTGTAATTCTTCACTATTATCTAAATTTTTTTCTATGGTATTTTCCCCATCATAATCAGCTCTTTGCATTTCTTCTAATTCGTAATTTCCATCAGTATTTTCGTCTTCAATATCTTCATACTCATAATCTACAGTTTCTCTACCTTGCGTTTCAATATTCTCATTATACTCAAACGTTGGTTCTCTAAATATAGTATTACCTTTATAGTTAAATGTTCTCTGCGGCACATCCTTATTCTCAAAATACTCGCGCCCCACCTCATATTGATTTCTAATCTCCATGAAATACTCTGGATCGTCTTCAGGATGAACTTTTTTCAAAAGTTTTGCATAAGCCCTTTTTAAATCTTTTAATGTACAATCTTCATTGAGATTAAAAAATTCCATCCAATACATCTAACTTCTTACCTCAAGGTATTCTAAAAATTGCTTCATTCTAGCTCGTGCAGGCTTTATCATATCTGGATTCTGTGTTTCTAAAGCTGCATTGAATCCTAAAATTTCGATCTCTATTTCTTTTCTTATAGCTCCTAGATTCATCTCATAGTACCTTTCAAGCTGTGCTATAATATTTTTATTTTCTTCATCGTCTCTAGGATGTATCTTTAAATGCTCTATAAGTGCCATCTTTGAATTAACATCATCTTCTGACAAATCATTTGCATTTATTACAATTTTCTTCTCTGTTTTTCCAGTCTCAAGTACCTTTACTTCAACTTCGAGTATCCCATTTACATCATATGTAAATCTCACATCTAATTCGACCTCGTGTTTTTTTCGTCTAGGAATGCTCAATTCCATCTCGTCTAACTTCAAATTTTCATTTATTCTAAATGAATCCCCTTGATATATGTCTATGTTTATCTTATTTTGGTTATCTCTAGCAGTACAATACCTTCTCGTTCTACTAACAGGAACTGTCATATTTCGCTCAATTATAGGATCATAAACCATCGCCTCTCCAAATTCATGACCTCTTAACACAGTCGTTCCAAGTGTAAATGGACAAACATCTGTAAGTACAGTATCTTCAAAATCTTCATTTCTTTCTTTCATAGCCGCCGCAATCGTTGCTCCTATTGCCACTACTTCATCTGGATTTATATGACATAGTGGAAAGCAATTAAAAAGTTTTGCCACGTGTTTTTTTACAAGAGGCATCCTAGTACTTCCGCCAACTAGTATCACTTCATTTATATCTTCTAGTTTGAATTTCGAATCCTTTACCGCTTTTTTTAGTGGCATTCTAATTCTCTCTATTAGTGGCATAATAATTTCTTCATACTTTGTTTCTGATATTTCTATAGTATGTTGCTCTCCATCTATAGCTAGATTTACTCTCACATGTACGTTTTCTGATAATTTTTTCTTTGTCTGTTCTGCAGTATATTTTATCTGAGCTAGTTGCTCTTTTGTAAAGCTATCTAGTTCCCTTTCCATTTTACTTGCAAAGTATCTCATAAGACTATCATCAAAATCTTCTCCGCCAAAGTGATTATCACCTGAGACCGCTCTTACCTCTATTATGTCATCAAATATATCTAGCACTGATACATCGAATGTACCGCCACCTAAATCAACTATTACTAGTACATTTTCCTCTTTTCTATCATGAATTTGATATGCAAGTGATGCTGCTGTAGGTTCATTAATAAGTCTTTCTACTTTCAGCCCTACTAGTTTAGCTGCTTCTATAGTCGATTTCTTTTGCTTATCGTTGAAATAAGCAGGTACACTTATAACGGCCTCTTCTACCTTTTCGCCAAGATGAACCTCTGCATCTTCTACAAGTGATTTTAGCACTAATGCCGATAAATCAACTGCACTAAATCTACGCCCATCTAGTGAATAAACTTTATCTGTTCCTATAAATCTTTTAAATGCACTCGCACTAAGCGTTGGATGCTTAGCTTGTATTTCCTTTGCAGTTTCTCCAACTATGACCTCGTCACCCTTTAGACTTATAACACTAGGAGTCAAAAATTTACCAAATCTATTTGGTATAAGTTCTGCTTTTCCATTTCTATATACGCCAATAGAACTATTTGTTGTTCCTAAATCTATACCTACTATTGCCACAACTCCACATCCTCACTTCAAAAAACAACTCCGCTATTTTTTGTATTTTTTTACAATCTTGATTACTATTTTACATGTAATACCCTATGTAGTCAAAGCATATTATCTACAAAACCATATTCATCATAATACAAAAATTTAAACTTTCGTTATTAGTGAAATATTAATATACAAAAAGAAGACTACATAGTGAAATGAGTCTTCTTTTTATATTAGATCATTTGTTTTTAAGCTTCATAATCCTAGCTAATATCAGCGAACCTATAGCCACAATCATGTAAATGCGATAAAATCCAGTCGTTCCTACAATTGGAACGTTCATCGAACTCTCAGGATGTTGTAGCGCATATCCAACAAATATTATAGCAAACAAAATCATAAGTATTCCAATCCAGAAAAAAATTCTTGATTTTTTCATAGCTAATTCGCCTCCAATATTGAAATTAACTCATTTACATATATGTTAATTTCATACTATCAGATAGCTACTTTTTAATCAACATTCTAGTTCTTTTTTACAGCTACTATCAAATTTCTGTTTATAGATTGATCTACTCTGTGAATATAATCTGCATATGGTTCTTCGTCCAATACTTCTAAGCCATTTTCGCTAAGAACCTTTGCTATTTCACCATACTTTACAGTAAGCTCATTGTATGCAAGTACCATGCTTCCATTTACTCTCATTACGTGTTTCCAAGCTGGTACTGCCTTTTTTAATAAAGCTAGTGGACTTCTCGAAACTATGTCTTCCATTTTATTTTTCATACCATGTTGAACTCCGTAGGGTAAATCACATACTATGACATCAAATGATTTTTTCTTAAGAAGTTTATCTGCATTGCTTGTATCAGCTGTAAATACTTGCATTTGCTGCAATTTTTCATTTTTGAAATCTTCTTTAGTCACAGCTGCTTTTACACTAAATACGTCAGCGATTTTTTTCCCTTTCGCCCCTACGCGTTTTGATTTCTCAGTTCTATGCTTATATTTTCCCTCTTTGAAATATCTAGTAACATAGTTTTTAATCTCTAGAAACCACTTTGAATTAACCTCTATTCCAGTTACATCTAGCCCTCTTATATATCCTTCATATAAGGTAGTTCCCTTTCCGCACATTGGGTCTAATAATGTTTTATTGGGCGTAGTAGTCTTACATGCACTTAATGCTAAATTTACCATAAGCCTAGTAAATTGTTCATTGGTTTTTCCATTATATTTAAGTATTTGTACCATACTCTCTGGAAATGTATGAAAATCCGGTACATTTATTGGTTTCAATAAATTTGAGTCTACAAGCTCAAAAAGAGCATAGAAAACAGAACTTGTGCCAAGTGTTTTAAATTCCTCTTCTGTCAGTTCTCTGTTTGTAGTAAATTTAATTGAAGCTGGAAGTGCAGTCTCAGCTAACTCTATATCCCTCATATCTAATCCATGAGCTTCTCCTATTGCTCTAAGTTCTGAAATAGCAATCTTAAGAGCTGTTTCAAAGTAAATTCTATTGTGCCCTGGATTTGCAAGTATCAAGTATTCGTTCAAAATTATAACCTTCTTTCTAGAGTATTTTTATCATATCTACTGTATTTTCGGATATTATTATATCATCATTGAAGGTTTGATTAAGCTTATTTTTGAAAATAGAGTACAATATATTTTGAATCAAAATTATTTTTCATACAAATGGCATGCAACCTTGTGTCCACTCTCAATTTCTCTCAGTACTGGCTCTACATGATCACATTTCTCCAACTTGTATTTGCATCTTGATTTGAATCTGCATCCCGCTGGAAGTTTCATAGGGCTTGGCACATCACCTGAAAGTATTTCTCTACTTTCATCTACATCACTACTTGGGCTCGACTTTGGAACTGCTGCTAGTAAAGCCTTACTATAAGGATGCATTGGTTTATCGTAAAAATCTTTTGTTTCCGCCTCTTCAACTATTTTACCCAAATACATGACGCCAACTTTATGTGATATATATCTCACTACCGATAAATCATGAGATATAAATAAGTAAGTAAGCCCAAATTCCTCTTGCAAGTCCTTTAGCAAATTTATTACCTGAGCTTGTATGGATACATCCAATGCAGAAGTAGGTTCGTCACACAATATAAATTGTGGCGATATAGAAAGTGCCCTAGCAATACATATCCTTTGTATTTGACCACCACTAAATTCAGTTGAATACCTACTCATATCACTCTTACTCAATCCAACTTTTCTTAGTAAGCTCTCTATATACTTTCCTTTATCACCCACGTCTTTTCCATAAGCTTTTATAGGCTCTGACAAAACTTGTTCTATAGTCATATGTGGATTCAATGATGAAAATGGATCTTGAAATATAATCTGCATATGTTTTCGAATTATATTTAGCTCTTTTTCGCTCATGTTAGAAATATTTTTCCCATCAAATTCAACAATGCCATCATCCGGTTCATATATTCTAGTTATAGTCCTTCCAATAGTAGATTTGCCACATCCTGATTCACCTACCAGTGCAAATGTTTCTCCTCTTTTCATTTCAAAGCTAACACCATCTACAGCTTTCAAATATTGTGGTTTTCCAAATAATTTTTCTGGATTCATCTTAAAATATTTTTTTAGATTTTCAATTCTCACTAAAGTATCACTCAATTATATCTCTCCCTTTTTCATTGAGCCAACAATTAGATCTATGACCCTTTTCAATCTCTACAGATGGTGGCATTTTTGATTCACATATTTCAAGTCTATCCATGCATCTATTTGCAAACGGACACCCCATTGGTGGATCGCACAAATCTGGTGGCATTCCATCTATCGGTATCAACCTA
>JAOAQY010000142.1 GCA_025210965.1 Tissierellales bacterium | reverse complement strand
TGCTTTTGTCTTTTTCAAATCAGTTCATCTCCTTCTATAACACTTGGAATATTCCAAACAGTTGAAATATATCCATAAAAATATGGATAATAATCTTCCTTATCTTGCATCCTCCAAGAAAGTTTTTTATCCATTTCAAAATGCTCTAAAAACCTATTTGATTGATAATGCTGTCTAATCTTTTCCAAGATTGACAACAGACTCTCATAGTTCTGTTCTTCCTCTCTAGATTTATAACCAATAACAAAATCTACTTTCACAAAGGACTCATCTTCATCGTCATTTCCTTCATCCAACCTTACAACCACAAAAGGATACTTCTCATCCTCTTCATCTTCATTCACTGAATAACTTTTCTTTGGCAAAAATTGTTTAAGTATGCTTAGCTCTGGATAATCCATTTTAAAAAGCTGTTGTAAATCTTTTTGGAGTAATGATTGTAGTTCAGCTATAACCATTATTTCACCCCCAACGCTCTATTGATTTCACGTTCTAACTCTTCGCTAAACTTCTCTTTACCTGCATCAGCCATTTCATTTCTAATCGATCTGTGATTCATCATCTCTGGTACAGATGGTCCTCTTATCGCTTCTATTGGTCTTTCACTATTCGTTTTTCTTCTTCCTTTTGATGTAGTTCCTGGTATTCGAATTCTCTTTGATGGTTTATCTCGAGACCGTCTAAAAAGTATTGGTTTTCCCGACCCAGTACCAGGAGCCATGAAACCATAAATAGGCTTTACTTGCCCCTTTATAATTTCTACTGTCACAGGCTTTTTTGTCTTTCTCTTGTGCTGAAATTTTTTAGAAGATACTTTTAGATCAACCACATGAATCCTCTCTGATCTAACTCTGACTGCAGCTCTTAAATCATTTTTATTAGCTCTCCAAACTTTGACTGAATCATTGACCTTTTTTGCTTTTATCGTATACCTATCTTTTACAGCCTTCTTTCCAACGGTATTCATCCTAGATATCCCACGATTCAGCGAACGAGCAACTATAGAAGGAGCCCTTTTTTTAATGGCTCCTAATCTTAGCTCTGCATATTTAAGCGCAGTATCAACATCTGCTCCCATATCAACTAGCATAGTACATTAGTGTGATTTTATAGATTTGATTTTCATCTTTTACATCAATTACAGAATACACATTGCTATCAAATCTTAGTCGATCATTAATATCAGGCCTCTTCATCTCCGATCTACGAGCATAAAAAAGGAGATCCCCTTGAAAGACCCCCTCATTCGTCTCAATCTTCGTTTCTTTAAGTTCTGTTTCATCGACTATCACACAAACCTCCTCTCCTTGAATTTTGTGTATCTCTCCAAAGATATCAAAAAACACATTGACATCCTGTTCGACTATATCATTAAAACTAATAATATCGCCCCCTTATCTTCTGGATGAAAGCTCTACTCTTCCTCGTCATCTCCGGTGGGACATTCACCCTCTTCATCGCATACTAGTTTATCATCCAAATCACAATCAATATCTTCAACATCATTTGACAAGTTATTACAATCCTCTACATAACCTTTTTCAATAAATTTTTCAGCAATATCCTTTTTCATGTTGATTACAGAACCCTTATCGTAACGCTCATTATTATATTTTATTCTAATATTTGCGATAACCTTCATTCCTAATCAGCCTCCTCAACAACATCAGCAACATACCATGAGTCAACTTCATGTGGAACTGGTAGCGGTTTAGATGAAAGCCCCAAGAATCTACGATCTGGATTTTTCTTTATCCATGTATCAGGAATCCTACTAGCTTCAATCGTTTCAAATAAATCAGTCTTTGAATTTAACTTTGTATGAGCTCCATAGTACATAGAACAATCTGCTTTAGAGCTAAATAAAAGAGCTTTATGTGAAGGCATCATTGGCTTAGTTTTCTTTTCCTTTGAATCATAAAACCACTCATTATAAGTATAAATTGATAAATTGAGTTTTGGATAAGTACCAATATAAGTAACACCATTTGGTAACTTTTTAGGTTCTATAATCGCCAAATTCAAATTTTTTATATCTAAAAGAGACTTAACCTTTGGATGATTAATAAATGCATTAGCTGCACGCTTTCCTAAAACTAATATATCGCAATTTACAAAACCTTCTTTTTGACAAACTTCATGCCATTCTTCAATATCTGCTATTGGATCTGAATTCTCAGAAGTCCAAAGATCATCACCACTTAATACTTCTTTATTATCAAAATCAAAATCAATCTCAGCTTCATAATCATCACCTACAATTGGAATTTTGCCATCTAGTAAAACCTTACTACACATCCACTCTTCAGTTCTTGAAATCATGACATCTAATTTCTTAAAATCCTGAGCCATTTTTACAGCAGCCCTTTGTGCTGGTGTCTTTTGAGAATAAATAGATTCACCCATCATTCTATTCATAATATCATCAGCCGATGTAACCGTACTTGGCGAAATAAGTGGTGGCTCATAAGTTTTAGTTTTAAATCCATGATTCTTCATAGTTTTTGAACCAGTAAGCGGATTTACAAAAGGAGCCATCTCACGACCACCCTTCATAATATCTACATCAACTTTAGCAGTTAAAAATGTTTCTGTATGTTTCTTAAAAAAAGTTGAGAAAAAATTATGTTGCGGTGGAATCTGCTGAACTATCTTTCCCATCGTTCTTGGTTTATATAAATCTACTGTCATCTTTCATTCCTCCTATTTTAAAAAGATATTGCACTTTTTAAGTGCGTCGATATAGTCATCTGCTGTCTTGCCATCTGGAAATACAATTCCCTCTTTTTGAAAACAACCAGTAGCACAAAGCACTACATTTTGTTTCTCTCCATCAATTCCCACAATATCCTCTGCTGATATACCATAGGCATCATCTGGAGAAACTGATGGAATCACATCTCCACTTTCATCTACAGCTACTACTTGATACTTCGCAATATTCACACCTACAGCAGTCTTTCTAGCTATTCTTTCAATGTCAGTACTTCCAGCAGCATAAATATTATCTGGTTCATAAACTCCCAAAACATTTGTCATTAAAATCCACCTCCTTCAAATGAGTCTTTTACTGCATTTATGATAGATTCCTCTTCATCTACACTATCCTCACCTAATTGACCATCAACGTCTAATACTCCGCTATCTTGAATATCCTTTGCTCTATTAGTCGCCACCTTTACGATACCTTGTTTTTGAGAATTCAAAATCTTGATAGCTGTATCTCCAGCATTCGCTATATTGGTATACTTTGCCTCATTCTTGATACTCTCATGTCCTGGTGCATCAATATCATCAATAGCCTTGATTCTTTCCCTTTCAGCCTTAATACCTTCATTTAAAGCCGCTTTATAAACATCTGGATACTTCGCTTTTAATTCTTCTAAATTCATGATTGACTCCTCCTCTTTATTTCCTAAATTATTTTGTGGTTTCTTTGATATCTGAATCGGCGCATCATTCTTTGGCTTAACTGGTTCAGATGGTTTCACAGCTTCATTCGGAAAATTCTTGAACTGTGTCACATCAATATTAACCGAATTGATTATACACATTTT
>JAOAQY010000141.1 GCA_025210965.1 Tissierellales bacterium | reverse complement strand
AACTGTTGATAAGTTTCTCGAGTTTTCTGAAACTTATCAACAGTTTTACTATTTTAATTCACATTTTGTCTGTTTTTGTGCACCACATTTAAAAAGTGGTGCTTTATCATTATAGCAAGTTTTCGTTTAAATTTCAACGTTTAATCGCATCTTTTCTATCCTTGTGAACAAATTTCTATAATCTAGCTATAAAAATCTATCTGAAATCAATTCCGTCTTTCTACTTCTATATCCCCTATGTCTTTCAGTATATCATACCAAATATATTCATCATAATCCGAATAATTTTCAATAAGAATGTACTCTTGCATTATTTTGTCACATTCAATCATAAACGACCTAATTTCAACAAATAATGATAAATCAATTTCATCAATATTAGTATATTCAAGCCCATCATTTATAGATTTGGTTCTATAATGCGACAGTGAATCTGTATACTCTGGAAAATGATGTTTATCAAAATCGTAGTCATATCTCTTAATCAAATGACCTACACTAGCTAACTTACCAAACCCACTCATGAATTTGCCAACATTCTTTTTAATGATTTCCATCGATTGTTCTGATACCTTCTCATTTTTTATAGCATCATCAAGAGGTGATATAGAATTTTTAGACCCAATAGTTATATCATATAGCGCAGGAGCAATGTATGATGAAAGTATTTTTTGTTGTCTTTTATTAGAGTTATACAAATTGATGTTTAGAACAATGCTTAGTACTAAAATAATACTTAAAATGCTCGTACTTTTAGTGAATTTCATAAAACCTACCTTTCTAAAACTGGTAAACACTAGCTTGTCTTTATCTTAGTCATCTCACTTGTTTTTATTACTCAATTTAATTAATTAGCTTTATAATCAAAAGTAATTTCTTTTACAGTATCTCCACCAAAATGATATGGAGACTCTGAATTATATAAATCATAGTTCCAAATGACCTTAAAGTCTTTTCTATCTCCAGAATCATATCTATCATAATCACCAACCAAAAAGTTAACTGCGACAGAGTGCCCAACGTCTCTCAAAACAACATTATCTTCAAAAGACACTTTAGCAGCTGGAATTTCATCTTCTTCATCAATTTTTGAATAAAACTTATCATATTCGACGTCTTTATCTGGCTCAAATGTAGCATTTAATGTAATTCCTGTATGCGGTATCGTATAACACCAACTAAGGCTAAAATCTATCTTGCCTGATTCATGATGGCAACTATCCCATTCAATTTTTTCTATATAGTGACCGTCCTCTTCAGTAGATCCAATTACATCAATAGATGAGTTAACCCCAATTGAAGTACATGTATCATCACTCTTAACTGAAGGTATGTCATTTGACCAAGTTTCTTCATTATACACAGATAACTTGGTTAAAAATGTGCTTTCACCAATTAATTTGCTTGGTCCTGAAACGGTATACTTAACAACAAAATCTTCATAAATTTTCCCACCTCCCACAGAGTATGTACATCTAAAGTATTGCTTCTTAGAAATTTTATCTCTTTCTGCACTTCTGCTTTGAGGGTATTTAATTTCTTCTGCTGATATAGGTTTTAAAATCTTCCCATACCAAAACTCATTTTTATGTTCCGCTACTCTTAATATGCTTAAATTTTTAAATATTTTATCAACAATAGGTTGATCTAAACAACTAGCAGATTCAATTGCTGTAAAATTTCTAGTTTTTTTCTCAAGAAGATATAATTTTAAAACCGTGCTATTAGTATTTTTTACATTCGGATTTAAAGTTATACTATCTTTAGGATTTTTATCTATACCCATAAATACTACATCAAAATTATTGGATTCATCTTTAGCTTCAATCACCACGAGGTTATTATTCTTTTCAGATTTTGCTAAAGTACCGCTTATATTAAAATCTATTGCTTTTTTTGCAAATAACACTCCAGATAAATGAATCTTATTTGCATCAAAATAAATTTTATTTATTTTATACTGAGATTTATTTTGTGAAAAATAAGATCCAGATTTAGAAGTTCTAATTTCTAAATCGCGACCATAATCATCTAAATCTCTAAAATAAAGCGCACTTTCATTTTGAGGAAAACTTCTGTTATTACCTGACTTAATTGCACTTACAGAACCAACATCACATAAAATTATAGCAATACAAAAAACATTAATAAAAAAAAATTTGAAGAAACTTGACATTTTCAAAAAAACCATCCTTTCTAAACTTATAATTTCTAATTAGTTAGAGTGCACTTCTATGAGCATTATATCATCAATTAATAAACAAAACGCTATATTATCGCATTTGGTAGCTTTAAATCCACAAACCGCACTTGACAACCGTCAAAAAAACCTTTTAACGAAAAATTTCTACTCTTTAAGACAATTTTATTAGCTTTTCATATGGAGAAATTCAAGAATCTAATACGATTTCTGACTCTAAAGATAGCCAAATTATTTCATTCTCGAATAAAGATTTGGATAAAATTGTACGACTAAATCTAAACCTAGATGATTCTGAGCCTATTTATTCTGATAAACTTGATACGCTATTGTACTTGAATTATGTATCACCTGCATCTTCTTCTATTGATTCTGTAATTGCTGAGGATTTGAACTGGGAATCTATCAGTTCTATAGAAGAAATAGATAAAATTAAAAATCTAGTTGCAATAAGTCTTCCAGATAGTAGTATTAAAGATTTAAGTCCTCTAAAGAATTTAAGTAGTCTAATGGCTCTTAATTTAAGTGGCAACAAACTAGTTGATATATCTGATTTGAAGGATATTACTTCTCTCCAAATTTTAATTTTAAATAATAACAAATTGAATGATTCAATCATCCAACCGCTTAAATCTATGTCTCAACTATATTATCTAGATTTAAGAAATAACAATGACATATCTGACTACAAATCTATAACTGATTTAGACATAGATAATTTATTTATAAAATCAAAATAAAAATATTCAGACTTTTCTACGCAAAAACAAAAAAACTGTTGATAAGTTTCTCGAGTTTTCTGAAACTTATCAACAGTTTTACTATTTTAATTCACATTTTGTCTGTTTTTGTGCACCACATTTAAAAAGTGGTGCTTTATCATTATAGCAAGTTTTCGTTTAAATTTCAACGTT